>CAZAAF010000590.1:2746-2995 GCA_964482575.1 uncultured Verrucomicrobiota bacterium
ATGGCGCGCTCGTCGCCGAAGTTCGGCAGCGTCACAACAATGCCGTCGATCTTCTGGCGGTTGGCATCGAACAGCTCGGCGCACAGCTTCGCCTCGTCAAAACTCTCGATGCTGCCAAAGCGCGTGGCCTTGACGCCGAGCGTGACGACCTTGAAGCCGGCCTTGGCCAGCACGTCGAGCATGATGCTGCGCCCCTTCTCGCAAAGCTGGGCCGGGAAGAAGCCGCGGTAGCCGACGACGAGGCCGATA
>CAZAAF010000591.1:0-2960 GCA_964482575.1 uncultured Verrucomicrobiota bacterium
TAGGCCTGCGTCTCCGGCGACGTGGCAATCCACCGGATCATCCGCATCGGGTCCGTGCTGCACCAGGCGGTCGCGTCCCTGCACACAACCTCCCAGTCGAAGTCCACCAGCACCTTGCCGAGATCGAAGAAGACGGCACGGGTCATCGGAGCAGCTTCCGGATGGCGTCGCGGTTCGCCTTCACAATGCCCCGCTCGGTGATGATGCCCGTGATGTACTTCGCCGGCGTCACGTCGAACGCCGGGTTGCGCGCCGTCGCACCCTTCGGCGCAATCGTCACGCGGTTGAACTTCCCCTTCGAGTCGCGGCCCGCAATGGTCAGCACCTCGTCGGCGGAACGCTCCTCGATCGGAATGTCGTCGCCCGTCTTGCAGCCCGGGTCGAACGTGGAGGTCGGCGCGGCGATGTAGAACGGCACGCCGTTCTCATGCGCCAACACCGCCTTCTCGTAGGTGCCGATCTTGTTTGCCGTGTCGCCGTTGGCCGCGATCCGGTCCGCGCCGGTGATGACGATGTCCACCTCGCCGCGCCGCAGGTAGAAGCCCGCCGCATTGTCGGGGATGATCGCGTGCGGCACCCCCTCCTGCATCATCTCCCAACTCGTCAGGTTCGCACCCTGGCACCGCGGCCGCGTCTCATCCACCCAGACAAAGACCTTCCGGCCCTGGCGATGCGCCAGATAGATCGGTGCCGGCGCGCTGCCCCACTCCTGCAACGCCAGCCAGCCGGCGTTGCAATGCGTCAACATCCGCGTCCCGCTCTTGATGAGCTTCAAGCCGTTCTGCGCGATGCGCCCGCCCATCTCGGCGTACCAGTCGCTGATGGCGTTGGCTTCGTCCACCGCGGCGCGCTTCGCCTTCGCCGGGGGCAGCGTCTCGATGCAGGCCATCACCCGGTCAAGGTTGTGCTTGAGATCGTTGGCCGTCGGGCGCGTCGTGACCAGCGTGGCATACACCCGGCTCACATACCGCCAGAACCGCTTCGGCTCCTCCGGCGCTTCGAGACAGCCCTGGGCCATCCCAAAGGCCGCCACCGCGCCGATCGTGCCCGCGCCCCGGATGGTCATGTCCCGGATCGCCTCCGCCGTGTCCTCGTGCGTCTTCAGGTCCTTGATCGCAAACCGATGCGGCAGCAACGGCTGGTCGATCACCCGGACGATGGCCCGGCCCTTCTTCTCGATCATCCACGACGCGCGGTAGTTTTTACCAAAGACTTTCATGATGGTGATTCTTCCATATCACATCGCCCCGAGACGCGGCAAGGCCGCGCGTGCATGAGGTTGAAGAAACCGGCCGTGAGTCCCGCTCTGTCGCGGCGGTACATGACTGCCCGCTTCGTCCCTCATCCATAACCGGCAGCCTGCCCCGAAACCGGCCGGCGGTCAGAGACCGCCGCTACAGCGATCCCGTGGAGATTCGCCTCACAGAAACAACGGCTGGATGTGCCGTTCGAACAGGTTCGCCGTCACGTGGCGGGCGATGGTTGCGCGGCAGCGGACCAGTTGGTCGAGATACCGCCCGCCCATCTTCGCCGCCACCTTGAACCCGACGTGCAGCAACTGCCGCAGATGCGGGTTGAACTCTGGATGGCGCGGGTTATGCGCCAGCGCCCCCACGAACTGCGCCGGGGTCCACCCCATCACCGTCGCCACCGACGGCAGTTTCGTGCGGTCAATATCGATGACCGTGGCGTACGGCGCGCACAACTCGTCCACATGCGCCAGCGCCTCGGCGTAAATCTCCTTCGCCAGCGCCAGCCCGTCGCCGCCGGCCTCGGCCAGGCCAATGCACTCCTCGAGCCACGTCGTGCCCGCCGTCTTCAAATGCACGCCCGCGCCCCGCCGTTTCAACGCCCGTTGCATGGCCGGGTAGATGGAAAACTTGTCGCTGCCGGAATGGACGCTGAGCTTGAGACTCGCCGGCAGCCCGTAGCGTGCCACCGCGCAGGCGATCACACCGAGGTCGTCGTTGAACTCGCGCTCGAATTGCGCCACGTCGCCGACGTAGTCCACACCCTTGTTGAACCGCCCGGTGAATTTGGGCGCGACGGTCTGCGCCGGGATGCCCTCGTCCGCAATGGCCGCCAGAATCACCAGCAGCTCGGGCGGTGTCTGCGGGCTGTCCGTCTCATCCATCGAGACCTCGATGATGAACGCCCCCTCGCCCTTCGCCTTTGCAATGTGGCGATAGAGGCCGCCCGCGGCCTGCACCGCCACGAGATACTTCGCCGCGAGCCGCTCGATGTCCGCCCGCGTCGCCTGGAACGGCTGCGAAATCCCCGGGATCTCGATCCCGCCGGCGAGTTCGGGATGACGGACGGCAAACGCCTTCACCGCCTCCGGCTCTGCCCGCTGGCCGATGAAATCCGCCACGTCCAGCGTGAAGAAATCCGCATGCGGCATGAATCGATCCACCGTCTCCAGGCGGATGTGGTCAGCGTCCACATGATACGCGCCCTTCCAGCCGCGCGCCCGCACCGCCGCCGCCGCCGCCGCGCGCGTCCCCGCCGGCTCGGAGCCGATGATCGTGTGCTCGCGGTTGGACTTGTTCCAGACCGGCGTCACCTCAACGCCGCGCTGCGCGGCCAGCTCGCACGCGTGCAGTTGCGCCTCCGCCTCATGCGCGAAACGGTCCCCGATGCCCAGCGAGAATTTCCCAAGCGTCAACGGTTTCATAAGTCCTCATTCAATCCCAAGAACAGCCCCGCGTCGAACAAACAGTGGGAGGATACGCGAAACGGGAAACAGGGAAGGCGGAAACGAGGAGAAGAACAGTCGCGAAGGGCGCGCATCGGCGCGGAGGAAGATCCGCCGGAGCGGGACCTTCGCTTCATTCTGTTCATCTTGTTCATCGTTGTTCAACAGAACCGTTCGGGTCCGTTCGCCTCGTTGTAGCGTTTTTTTATTATTGTTCGACAAGTGAGTGGTAGTGTCTTACAATACACGACGCTTTCTGTCTTCT
>CAZAAF010000592.1:0-2914 GCA_964482575.1 uncultured Verrucomicrobiota bacterium
GCTGTTCTCGACGAACATCTCCGCGCTGCACCTTGTCTCGCTGGCGCAGCAGGGGTACATCAACGGGCTGGTTTATGGAAACTTCGAGTGGATGGCGGCGTTCACACTCATCGCGCTCGCATTCTTCTTTGCGCCGTTCTACATCAAGACCCGCGTCCCGACGTTGCCGGATTTCCTTGAACGCCGTTACGGGCGCGGTTGCCGCGATTTCCTTGCCGTCATTTCCATCCTCAACGCCATTTTCATTCACATCGGGTTCTCGCTCTACGCCGGCTCGTTGATTCTGCACGCATTGTTCGGCATCAATGTCTGGGTTTCGGTCATCACCATCACGGTGTTGACCGGCCTCTATGCGGCGGTGGGCGGCCTGACAGCGGTGGTGATGACCGAATCGGTTGGTACCATCGTGCTGCTGGCCGGATCGTTTCTCATCACGCTCTTTGGCATCCTGAAATGCGGCGGCCTCGGCGAGACCTGGCGGTTGATTGGCGAAGCGGGGAAACATTTTCCCGCGGCGACGACCTCGGTGCTGCGGCCGGCGGGCGACCCTTCCGGCATGCCGTGGTTCAGCATGATGCTGGGCTATCCCGTCATCAGCATCTGGTATTGGTGTGCCGACCAGACGTTCGTGCAGCGTGTGCTGGGGGCGAAATCGGAGAACGACGCCCGCAACGGCGCCTTGTTTGCGGGCTTCATCAAGATCCTGCCGGTCTTCCTCTTTGTGTTGCCGGGCCTGATCTATCTCGGGCTCACTTACCAGCACCCGGTGGCGAAGACGGACGAGGTGTACGCGACCATGATCCAGGATTTGCTGCCGCTCGGTTTGCGGGGCGTCATTGCGGCGGCGTTGCTGGCGGCCTTGATGGGGCCGATCTCCGGGTCGCTCAACTCGATGGCCACGTTGTTCAGCTACGACCTCTATCGCCGGGTGCGGCCGCAGGCGTCGGAGGGCGAGACCATCCATGTAGGCCGCATCGCCACGGCGTTGGGCATCGTCATCGCCATCGTCTGGACGCCCCTGGTGGCCAACTTCAAGACCATCTTCGATGGCATTGCCATGCTCTTGTGTTTCATTGCGCCGCCCGTCTCGGCGGTGTTTTTCTGGGGCATCTTCTGGAAAGGCGCCAGCTATCGCGGAGCGATGATCACGCTTTGGGGTGGATTCGCCCTCTGTCTGGCGACGTTCCTGCTGTTTTACGCGCCCGCGGACTGGGCGAGGGCGCTCGGTTGCGCCAACTGGCTGGTTTTGTTGACGTGGTTCGATGACCACATCGTGAAGGTCTGGTACATCAACTACATGGTCATGTCGTTTGTCCTGTTCGTGCTTTGCAGTCTTGTCCTGCTGGTGGTGTCGCGGACGCATCCGGACGTGCCCTCGATCGAGCGTGAAGGGCTGACGTGGGCGCACCCGCTGGATGCGCTCAAAGGGGAGGCATGGACGGGGATCGGGAACTACCGCGTGCTGGGAGGCGTGCTCTTTGTCACCATGCTGGTGTTGTACGCCGTTTTCAGGTGAGGCCGGGGCTCAGATGGGCGGTTGGTTTTGCAGCCACTCACGCAGGAAGGGCGCAACCAGCTTGACCGCAGAGAAGGTGATGCCATCGATGGTGAGATGGGCCAGCACGGCGGGCCAGACACTTTTCCGCCAGAGCGTCAGGGTCCCGAGCACCAGCCCGATCATGCTGGTTTGTAGCACTCCCAGGGGGCCTTGGTAAATGTGGCCGATGCCGAACAAGGCGGCGGTAACCAGGATGGCCAGTGCATCGCGCAGCGGCCCGGGTGTCCCGCCCGGGGATGACAGGAAAGCGCGGACCCGCCCCAGCAGGAAGCCACGGAAAACGGTCTCCTCCCAGAACCCAACGAACGCCACGAGGGGGAGGATGGCGTACGACGGAATCTCGGCAAATTTGAGGACCACCTCGATTCTGAGCCGGAGTTGTGCCTTCATGTCCACCCGCGCGAAGTGGCAAAGCGCACCAACGACCAGACTGGTGCCATAGACGGCCAGCACGCCCAACGCGGCCCAACCCAGCGACGACGCCATCCGGAACGGCACCAGGCCGAGCGACTCACGCCAGCCGGAATCGCGCAGCGAAAACAGCAGCACGAGT
The DNA here is from genome assembly GCA_964482575.1 of uncultured Verrucomicrobiota bacterium. GTDB lineage: Bacteria > Verrucomicrobiota > Verrucomicrobiia > CAIQCK01 > CAIQCK01 > CAIQCK01. The sequence goes on from CAZAAF010000592.1 coordinate 2,112, forward strand.
AGCAGCATCAGGGCCCCGGTGAGAATGGCGGAAGCCAGCCACTGATCCCCCGGGACCAGCCCTTCTCCGCGCCGCAACCAGAGGACAAGTCCTTCGTAGCCGCAGAAAATGCCCAGCATGGCAAGAACCTGGCCCGCGGCTGCCTTTCGGGATAACGCTCGGGGAAACGGTGCCAACATGCGCGACGATATTAGCGGGCAGGTCGGGAATGGGCGAATATTTTTTTGCAGTGCGACTTGTTCTTGTCGTTGGCTGACATGCCGCCTACGCTGGCGGGCATCGACGGAGCAACGGCCCATGAACTCACGCGAACGATTCCTGACGGCGCTGGCGGGCGGCAAACCCGACCGCACACCCCTGGCGCATGTGGCGGCGCTGACGACGATGGAACTCCAGCAGGCCACCGGTTGCTTTATGCCGGCGGTGCATCTGGACGCGGAGCAGCAGGTGCGGTTGATGGCCGCCAACCACGAGGTGCTTGGGTTTGATGCCGTCAGTGTCATCATCAATTACTTTGGCGAACCGGCGGCGCTCGGCGCGGAAATCGACTGGGGCGGGCCCGGGCAATTGCCCACGTTCATATCGAACCCCTGGCGCACACCGGAGGATGCGGTTATTCCCGGCGACCTGTTGGATCGCAAGCCGGTCAGCACCTGCCGGGAGACGGTTCGCCTCGCGAAACAGCGGTGCGGGGACCGCATGGCGGTTTTGGGAAAAATCATGGGGCCTTTCTCCATGCTTCAGGCCATGCATGGCGTCGAAAACGTGTTGATGGGGATGCTTGACTCGCCGGCGCAGATTAC
>CAZAAF010000593.1:0-2912 GCA_964482575.1 uncultured Verrucomicrobiota bacterium
CGGAGCGAACGGTAACGGCGGCGTTGGACGCGCGGTTCTCGTGCGGCTGATAGGCGAAGCGGACCTCGTAGCGCCCGCTGGCGGGCACCTTGAATTCAAATACGGCCGAGGCCTTGCCCTTCCGCGCCGCGTAACTGTAGTGAGTGCCGATGAAGTTCATCAGGTTCTCACCCTCGGTCCAATCACCGGTGAGCCGAGCCTGCGCATCGTCCACAACAATGCCGGGGAGTTTCGCCGGATCGTGATAGCGGATGCCGGGCGCGGGCAGTACAACGGCGTCGGGAGCGACATAGAACTTCCCGTCAGGCGTGTCGCGCCGTTCGACGCCGGGGCGGTTCATCAGGTCCTTGAGTTCATCGAGATAGGAGTAATAGACATCGCGCGGCGCGCAGTTGTGGCGCAGGCAGATGGACGCGGCCTTGCCGACGACCTCGCCCATCATGCCGCCGGTCTTCATCACGCGCACGGTGCCAAGCGCCTCGTGGGTGACGCTGACGTTGCGTCCGGCCATGAAGAGGTTCTCGACGTTGCGCGAGTAGAAGCAGCGGTAGGGGACTGGATAGCCTTTCTTCGGGTCCACGGAACGGTCGAATTGGGCGTACGAGATGAACGGGTCGTTCGGGAACTTTTTGGCGTATTCCTCCTTCGGGTAATGCAGGTCGATGCTCCAGGTTGTCGGCACACAGCCGCCGGGAAACCCCATCTTGCCGGCCACATCGTCGCGGTTCAGCACCACCTCGCCCAGTAACTGCCGCGATTCGCGCGGGCCGCCGATGTAGGCGACCCACTCCAGCCTGGCGTTGACGTGGTCGGCCTTGCCGCCGCCATTCTTCATCGCGTTGAAGGCCCCGTAGATGGCGCGGAAATTCCAGTCGCGCATGTACTCCAGGTCGCGGATCGGGTCCTTGTTGAACCCGGTCTCCCAGAACCACTCGCCGCTGCCCTTCTTCGGATAGGGGAAATCCCCCATGGTCAGCGGCAGCGCCCAGGTGACCTCGGGGAAGCTCTGGGCCGAATCGGTCTGCTTCCAGCGCCAGAGGTTGCTCATGCCCATGTGGCCCTCCGACTTGACGGTGTGGTCGGCACCTGCGAGCACGCCGATGCTGCCGTGGCCGGTACAGTCGGCCACGAGCTTTGTCGCAAACCGCCGTTCCATGCCGGTGCGCGTCTCGGTGGCGATGACGGCGGCGATGCGCTTGCCCTCCATCTCCACGCCCGTGCCGCGATGGTTCAGGAACAGGGACATGTTCTTTTCCGCGCGGACGATCTTCTCGCGGCGGGCATCGTCATAGGCCTCGGGTGTGTCGGGACACACCTTCGGGCGGTCGGCCAGTTCCTCGATGATCTCGCCCAGCCGCGGATAGAGGCCGGTGCGCGTGCGGCCCTGGGGCCAGACACGGATTTCGCCACTGCCGTTGCCGCCGAGCACCGGGCGGTCCTGGATGAATGCGACCTTGCAGCCCATCCGCGCCGCCGAGACGGCTGCGCCGAGGCCGCCGTAGCCGCCACCGATCACGACAAGGTCGTACGTGCCGGCATCCACGGGTTTCTCGGGCAGGCCGAGCAGCTTCTTGCGCCACGCCGTCATTCCCTTGGGATCATTCGGCGGTGTTGCCGACGTGTCCGTGGTGAACAGGATCGCATCGCAGCGTCCCTCGAAACCGGTCAGGTCGTGCAGCGCAAGCGTGACGTCCGGTTGGGAGATGTCCACCGTGCCGCCGTCCTGCCAGAACCAGTCGGCGCCTTTTGTGCCGAACGTCTCCGCGAGCGGCTTGCCGTTCACGCACACCTGGAACTTGCCGGGGGCGCCGGGCGCCTTCCATCGCGCCACCCAGTCCTTCGTGCGGACGAAGACCTTGTAGGTCCCGGTGGCGGGGAACTTCACCGTCGTGGTCGCGTCCTTCACCGGCTCGCCCATGCCGTGCGCGAGCAGATAGGGCGACCCCATGATCTCGATAAACTGTGTGTCGAACGACCAGCCGCCGTAGTCCTTGAATCCCTCCGCCTCAACGAGAAGGTCGTGGGCGGCGGCGGGAAGGGCGGCGGCGAGCAGAAGGGGGAGAAGAGTGCGTTGGATCGAGGTTGTGAGGGAGTTCATACAGTCAGGGTGTCTCCGGTCATGGTAGGTTCGGGTGATTCCATCGCAGGCCAGGATTTTACTGGGGGGGCGACGTGTTTTGCGGACGAGGTTGATGCAGGGAATGGAAGAAATACGACCAGGGATTCTTCCGATGAGCGGTTGTGTTGAGCCCCGACGTTGATGGGGTTTTGTGTCGTGTGCGCATCTCTATGTCTGTTTGTTGTGCCCTGTCCGTAGGGTGGACGGAGGTTCGTTTTTCATGCGTCCCGAAGAACTGGCTGTTTTCTTTGCCGGTTCGGGATGCACGGTGACATCGGCGCGCGGAATCAGTTTCTGGATGGTGCGTTCAATCTGTTTCGTTAATTCGTGGGCTTGGGTCAATGTTTGCTCGCCGTCCATCCGCACATGGACATCCACGAAAACCTGCGGCCCGGAATAACGCAGGCGAATGTGATGGCAATCGGTGACGCCCGGCAGGTTCTCCACGTTTTTCCGGATTTCATCCTGCATGCCGGCCGGGGCGCTGTCGATCAGCGCCTGGATGGTCGCCAGGCCCATTTTGATGATCACCCACAGCACGATGACCACGACAACCAGGGCGGCGATGGCGTCGGCATGGTGCAGTTCCTTCAGCGAGGGATACCACTCCGACACTTTCACACACACCAACCCGACGATGACAGCCAACGAACTCCAGATGTCCGTCTCAAAATGCAACGCATCCGCCGCCAGCGCTTGGCTGGAGTGCTTCGCTGCCGCCCGACTGAGCGCCCGCGAACGCGAGTAGTCCACCACGATGGACAACAAGACCACGCCGAACGACCAGACATTC
>CAZAAF010000594.1:0-2908 GCA_964482575.1 uncultured Verrucomicrobiota bacterium
CGTGGACGGCACGGGCCTGAACCTGGCGTCGCCAATCCTCGGCTTGAATCTGGCGCTGATGGGGGTCGGCCTTCTCCTGTGTGTGTCGACGGCCCTGGACAAGAGCCGTCGCATGTTGCATTTCGCTTCCGGCTTCTGGCTGCTCCTCTACATCGCCGATGTGTCCACGGTTTCTTTCTGGCATGTGAGAAATGTGATTTGGAGGGGCGCTGTCTCACTTCCCTCTGAACAAGAACCGCTCGCGAACAAGATTGTCCCTTCGTTCGACTCGCGCGACTGCATGAGTGGAGGGTTTCGCCGCCGACAGAGGCACAGTGGGAATACGCCTGCCGAATGGACGATGACGTCCGCCGGCTGGGGGGGGTGCCAAGCCGCCTCCTGCGCAGGGTTTTCATGACATGCCGGGCGATGTTCTGGAATGGTGCAGTGATTGGTATGAGCCGTATCCCTCAAGCAGACAAGTGGACCCTTCAGGCCCTGTATCTGGCAGGAGCCGTGTATTGCGGGGTGGCGGGTTCGACATCCTCATGATCGGCTATTCTTCATTGGGTAGTCGTTACTATTGTCCACCCGGTTTTCGATACGTTTGTAACGGGTTGCGACTCGCATTGGTGAGTGTAATCCCTGTGTCTTAGAAGGTCTGCTTACACCCAATACCGGGTGATGGTGCCAGATGAAGCCGCCTCCGCCTCCGCGACGGGGATTGACGGGCTTTCGGCGCCCTCACAACGGACATGGGGCGTAGATTTCATGGGCCGCGATGGAGGATGGACGGTTCGCGTAAAAACAAGTCTGGACGGACATACCGCGGTGGATTGCCAGAAAAAGACTCCACGCATGGCTGGTACTGGCAGTTGCCGAATCGCCCGGTCACGCGGTCGAAAACACACACCCGACAAAAATCCCGCTTCCTTGGGCGCTGAACCTCAGTGTTTGAAAATGGATGCCAGTTTGTCCGAGGCCAGGCGGGCCATCAATTTCGGATGGTGTACGATGTAATCCAGGATACGCGTGGGATTGTAGTAGAATTTCCGGACGGCCCGGTCCCAGAGGCGGGCCAGTTCTTCGGGTGGAATGGCGGGAATGCGCAGGGGCCGGTTCTCCGTGTTGCCAAATTGGTAATGTTCCCAGTTCTTGTGCACGAGCAAGCCGTTTTTCTCACAGTAACGAAACAGCTCCGTCCCCGGGAACGGGGTTACCAGGCTGAACACCGCGTAGTTCACGCCACATGTATTGGCCAGACGGATGGTATCTTCCACCGTCTCAGGTGTCTCGACGGGATGTCCGATCATGAAGAACCCCTTGCTGCGCAGCCCGGTTTCCCGAATAGCTGCCACGCCGGGTTTGATCTGGTCCAGTTTGAAGCCCTTGCTGACAATATCCAAAACACGCTGGTTGCCGAATTCGACCCCGAAGGCGACCGAAACGCAACCCGCACGCCGCATCAGGCGCAGAAGCTCCTTGTCGAACACATCAATGCGTATATTGACTTCCCACCGAATTCGATTCAACCCGCGCTTGATCATCTCCTCGCATATCTGGGCAGCCCAGTCCTTTTTCAAGGTGAAGAGATCATCCTCCAGTCGCATCGCCTTTACATGGTATCGACCGGCCAATTCCTCGATCTCCTCGATGACGTGGAGGGGGGTGCGCCGGCGTTGGATGCGCCCCCACGCCACGGCGGCGCTGCAGTACTCGCATTTGAACGGACAACCCCGGCTGGTCATGATGGTAGAATACGGACGTCCTCCACCGAGGGCCTGCGGGGCCACGTAGTGGTCCATCGGCAACAGGTCGTACGCTGGCAACGGGAGATTATCGAGGTTCTTGATGAACGGATGGTTCGGCGTAGAGTGGACTTTTCCCGTCCCCGGATCCACAAACGAGATGCCTGCCACCTGCTTGACGTCCCCACCATGGGAGAGAGTGGCAATCAAATTGGAAAAAACCTCCTCGCCTTCGCCACGGACGGCAAAATCCACATGGGGACACGAGGCCACAAAGTCCTCAGCCAGGACATGGACGTGGGGACCGCCCACCACCACCACAATCTTGTCCGAAATCTCCTCCTTGATTCGTCGGGCGATAGTGGCACAGGTGACTGCTAACGAGGTAAATACCGTCATTCCCACAATATCCGGTTTTTCTCGTCGAATCCAGTCGCACACCTGGCTGATTGTGAAACGGTGGGAGTTGCTATCCAGCAGGGCCACGGCGTGCCCTTCCCGCCGAATATAGGCCGCCAGATAGGCAAGGCCTAGCGGGGGGTTTTCACTCAGCGGCTGCCTCTGCACATAGTAAATCAACCGTTCGTCGGGTGGCAGGACTAGGGCAACTTTCATCGTCTTTCGTGTTCTACAACCTTGAAACGCGGTTTCCGACGTTCACTCGGCGGACGTTCCAGCCAAGCACATAAGTATCATATTCGACCGTCATTCAATGTCTAATTAAATGACGAGTCTTCTTGTCGTCAAATGGACGCTCACGGTTTGGACTACGGCGGAAACGGCAACAGCGTCACCTCCAGGATGCGCCAGGGTTCATTGACGGGTGCCTGAATGACGGGTTTGAGTCGAATATAGCGGGCACGGCGCGGCACCGGGGCGGAGTTCAGCACACGCCACGTCTGACCGTCGTCAGACAACTCCACTGTCAGTCCCGGCGGCGACGTCATGGCTTGAATGGACCCGAAGGTCTGTGGCGCACCGAGGTCCAACTGCCACCACATGTCCGCCGCCGCGGGTTTGGAAGACTCCCACCGGGAGTGGATGTAACCGTCATAGGCATCATCGGCATGGGGTGTTCCGTCGAGGTCCGAAGTCGTTGCGGTCCATGCCAGCGTGGGCAGTCCCTCCCGATGGAAGGGGAAGGCATGGTGTTCGAGGATTGGCGTGCGCGGCGCCACAAT
>CAZAAF010000595.1:0-2896 GCA_964482575.1 uncultured Verrucomicrobiota bacterium
GAATCCGGCTTCGGATCCCACGTGTCGTTGTGGGACATGCCGCCCCACAGGAAGATCTGGATGACCGACTTGGCCTTGGCCTTGACGGCGGGGGTGGCGGTCTTGGCCGTCGGCTGGGTCACCGCCGCCATCGCGCCGGGCATCAGGCGATCGGTCAACCACAAGCCGGCGGTTCCGACGAGGCCGCGACGCACCGCTTCACGCCTGGAGATCCCACTGCCCGCTGTCTTCGAACTGCGATATGTGCTCATGTACCTATACTTCCTTTCATTGTGAGCCGGCTGCGCCGACCTCTAATTACACTCGTCCTCGATCCCGGTAAAGTCAATGGCGGTACAGGAACTCCGCCGTGTTCATCAACGCCCACGCCAGGTCCACCCATCCTTCGTTGCCTTTCACCACCTTCGTCTTGGCATAGGACTCTGCGTTCTTCGCCTCGTCGCCCGTGGGGAAGCGCGACAGGATGGTCAGGTAGATTTCCTGGACCATTTTCTGTGGCGGCAAATTGGAGTCGTAAATCGCCTTCATCTTCGGGCCTCTTTCGAGCTTCTCCTGAATATGGGACGCATTCAGCATATGCATCCGCTGGGAAGGCAACGGCTTGTTGACGCGTTCGGTTTCCATTCCCGTGGCGCGCGCGGATTGCCCGAACAATTGCAGAAACGCGCTGGTGATGCTGCCGTCCGGCATGGCCACGGCGGTCATGTTGTCCGGGATGAACGTGAAGGGTTCCGGGATGGCGCTGGTATAGAGATCCGTCGTGCCGGTGATCTTGTTGATGGCGTCAATCAGCACTTCGGCATCCAGGCGGCGCAACGGATAGCTCCCGAAGTTGGCTTCGGCCTGGGGATTGTTGATCCGGGTCATGGACGTGATCTGATACGACCTTGAATTCAGGATCAGCCGGAGGATGTGCTTCATGTCGTAGTGTCCGGCGACCATCTCCTTTTTCAGGAGTTCCAGCAGGGCTTCGTTGCTGGGGGGATTGTTGGACCGGATGTCGTCCGGCTCATGGATGATGCCGCGCCCCAGAAGCCAGGACCACTGGCGGTTGACGATATTGAGCGTGAACCAGGGATTTTCCGGGCGAATCAGCCAGTCGGCGAAGACCTCGCGCGGGTCGCGGTCCGCCGGCAACTGGATCTGCGTGCCATCCGGGAACGTGGCCATCTGCGGGGCGCTGTTGGTGATCTTGGTGGGATCCCAGAAAATGATTTCCTCCTTCCATTCGCGCGTGGGCTTGTAGCCGATTTGCTCGAAGAACGCCTTCATCCCCGGCAGGTAGTGTTTCGGCCAGAACTCGGCGCGCGACCCCATGAACGTCAGCGCCACGGCGGTGGCGATGCCCTCCGGTGTCCGGTTCTGGATGGCGCGGTAGAAGTTCACCGGGCCGACGCGGAAATTGCTGCCGCTCGAGGTCAGCATCTCCCGCACGAACTGGTCGTACGGCTTGTTCGACGCCATCGACGATTTGATCCAGTGGTGGTACGACTGCGCCGCGTTGGGCCAGAGGTTTACCGGGAACTCCGCCTTCACCCGGAGGATGTCGCTCCACCTCATCGCCCAGTACATGGCGTACTCGTCGCGCTCCAGCACGCGTTCAATCAGAAGGCGGCGCTTGTTGCGGTCCGTGTCCAGAATGAACTCCCGCGCTTCCTTGGCGGTGGGAACCGTGCCGAGCACGTCCAGATAAAGGCGCCGGATGAAGACGGCATCGGAACAGATGGCCGGGTTGATGCCGAGGCGCGCCAGCTTGGGAAGGACGCACTTGTCAATCGGTGTCTCGGGAATGCCGCCGCCGAGGCCTATGAAAGGATCTTGCGCCCAACCCGAAACCCCCACCATCACGAAAACCATCGCCGATATTAATGATGTCTTCATCGCGCCGACTCTATACATCAAACGGTTCTGGAGCAAAAGTCTTTCGTGGCCGCCTGCCGGTTCTTTTTGTCCAGCCATCGATGCCCTGCCAACCGGGATGATACTGACACAAAACCACGATGGCTGTCAGTAGCATGAATATGCTCTCGCGCCGGGACGGCGCCCGCGGGCCCGTCAGCCCTTCAACCTGCCGGGCACGGGGGTCATGCCCGCCAGCGTCTGCGGTGTCTCGAAGAGGAGCGCGCGGGCCACGCCGGCCGCGTCGTCGAAGGTGTATTGGCCCTGTCCGATTTTTTCCGCGAGGACGGCCGCCATTTGTTTGCGCACCAGGAACGCCTTGGCGTAGGACCATTCCACCGTGTAAGCGTCCGAGAAGAAACCGGCCTGTTTGTTGACCGGCAGCATGTCCAGCCGTTCGGTCATGACGTGACGGATCGCGCCGGGGAAGAAGTTGTGCCACCAGAATCCCGCGAGGCTGAAATTCGGCAGCTCGCGGCACAGGGTGCAGAGCGTCTGGTTGGCATGACGGCTGGAGACGAAACACTGGAAGCGGAGTTTGGGATGGCGGCTGATGAGCGTGGCCAGTTGCGCCAGCGTCTTCTGCGAAATACGGCTGGCGGTTTCAAACGGCAGCGGCTCGGCGCCGAGGCTGAATTGGAAGAGAATCTCGTCGCCGCGTTTCTCCAGCGCCGCCAGAAACGCCTCGCCGATGTACGCGGCATAAATGTCGCGCTCGGCCTGGCCGGCTTTCGCGCGGTGCTTGAGCGCGGTTTCCATCTCCCGGTCGTCCGGCAGCCGGTAATCAATGTCCGTCGAAATCCCCGTGGCGGTGGAGACCACCTGCTCGTAGGGAATGCTGTCCACGTAATGCTGGATGGCGGCATGCACATCGTCGAGGGTCCGGATGGTGCGGTCCGGCGCCGGCCGCTGGCCGCCGATGGTCACGGGCGCCTCGGGCGGCCGACCCCATGTCCGCTCGAGGTCATAGACCGCCCTGTCGAACTCGCCCCATTGC
>CAZAAF010000596.1:0-2893 GCA_964482575.1 uncultured Verrucomicrobiota bacterium
TGCTGGCCTCGGCGAGGGTCAGCTTGCCGTTATCGTCCATCACGTAGATCATCCCCTGCGCGATCAGGTAGGGGGCGCTGCCGAATTTATTCTTGGCGCCGCTGGCCCAGACGACCTTGCCGTTGAGGTCGAGGCAGACCAGCTGGCCGTCGGGCCGCACACCGAAGAGGTGGTTCTGGTAGAGGATGGGCGTGTGTTGCGTTGCGCCAAACACCGCCGCCTTCAGCCGGAACAGGGTTTCCGTCGTCAGTTTGCCGTCCGCCTCCTTGACTTGCAGCATCAGGCTGCCGGCATCATAGCCGCCGGAGAAAAAGATGCGCCCGTCGCCGACCGGCAACGGCGTCGCGATGTTGGCAATGCTGATTTTCCAATCGCGCGTCTGCCACAACATCTTGCCGTCGTCCGCCGCCACGGCTGCCACCCCGCCGCTGCCGCAATAGACATAGGCCCGCCGGCCCTTGAACTCCATGGGCGCAAGGGACGAGTGCGTCATCTGCCAGCGACCCGGGTTGGTCGATTTCCAGAGGACCTTGCCGGTGGCGCAATCCACGGCCACGAGCAGCGCGTCGCCGCCGGTGCCGAGGATGAGCCGGTCGCCGTCCACAAACGGGCACTGGCCGGCATACCATGGCGGCACTTCGGTGTTGAACTCGCGCACCAGGTTCAACTGCCAGCGCAATTCGCCCGTCTCGGTGTCCACGCACACCACCTGGCATTTTGGGCCGAGGGAGATCACATACTTGTCGTTGACGGTCGGGATCGTGCGCGACATGCCGTGGTTGCGTTTGACCTTGGCGCGATAGGTGTAACGCCAGATTTCCTGTCCGTCCGCGAGCGACAGGCAGCGCAGCGCGTCCGCCCCCGCCGCGCGGTCGTAGTCCAGCAGGAAGACGCGCCCCTTCCAGATGGTGGCACCGGCAAAGCCCTCGCCCACATCGATTTTCCACAGCGCCTTCGGCCCTCCGGCGGGCCAGCTCTTGGCCAGCGGCGTCGGGTCCGTGCAGATGTTGTCCCAGTTGGGGCCGCGGAACCGGGGCCAGACGCCCTGGAGTTTGGCCGGCGTGCCGGTGCCTTGGACTCGTTTTCCGTCCCACGCCGTCGGACCGCCGGCAGCCGTCGTCTCGCCTTCGGCGCGGTCTTCACCCGGCACTCGCTCCTTCAGGGTGTCGCCGCCGCTCCCGAAAAACCAGCCGATGACCACGCCACAGGCGAGGACCGCCACGAGCATCGGGACCATCTTTGCGATCTGCGTGTTGTTCATGTTGCGCCGCCAGCCGACATCCTAGCGATGTTCCGCGAAAGAGCAAAACGTTTGTCATTGCCGGCGGACGGAAAAAAGTTTGTGGAGGAAACCGGAAAGTTGTGCGAAGGTTCCCCGGTTTGTTCCATAAGCAGGCCAACACAGTGGAATGCACCTGGTCTTATCTAGACAACAACTGAGTCCAAACGTCACCCGGCTGGACGTGCAGGCGCCCCGCATTGCGGAGATTCGTCGGCCCGGCCAGTTCGTCATCGTTCGGCACGATGAGGGTGCGGAGCGGATTCCGTTGACCATTGCGGATGCCAACCCGGCCGCCGGCTCGATTACGCTGATCATCCAGGCTGTTGGCAAGACCACGCGCAACCTGGTGGCCCTCCATCCCGGCGACGCGATCCAGGACATCTCCGGCCCGTTGGGCCGGCCGACCGATTTGATCGCCTCGGGCCGCGCCTTGTGCATCGGCGGCGGTGTTGGCACGGCGGTGATCCATCCGATCGCCCAGGGACTCCATCAGCGCGGCGTGACCGTGGTCAGTGTCGTGGGTGGGCGCTCGAAGGAATGGGTCATTCTTGAAGAGGGGTTGCGTCGATTCGGCGAGGTGGTGGTTTGCACCGACGATGGCAGCTACGGACGGAAAGGATTTGTCACGGACGCGGCCCGGGACGTGCTGGCCGGGGGTGGTGTGGACATGGTGTATGCGGTTGGACCGGTGCCGATGATGCGCGCGGTCGTGGCCGTCACCAAACCACTCGGCGTTCCGACGATTGTCTCGTTGAACCCGGTGATGGTGGACGGCACCGGGATGTGCGGCGGCTGCCGCGTCAGCGTCGGCGGCGAGACGAAATTTGCGTGCGTGGACGGGCCGGAGTTTGACGGGCATCGGGTGGATTTTGATTTGTTGTGGGACCGGCTCGGCACCTACCGGACGCAGGAACAGGAAGCGGCGCGGCATGAGGAAGCCTGCCGGATCGGGTTGAAGAAACCGGAGGTCGCCTGATGCAACCCAGCGAGCAACCCGCCGGCGGTCCCATCACCACCAAGGAACGGTTGAAGATCGACCGGCAGGCGATGCCGGAACAGGACGCGACCCGGCGTGCCACCAGCTTTGGCGAGGTCAACCTCGGCTTCACGGAGCAAATCGCGCTGATGGAGGCGCAGCGTTGCCTCCAATGCAAGGAGCCGAAGTGCGTGGCCGGCTGTCCGGTCATGGTGAACATCCCCCGCTTCATCCAGTTCATCGCCAGCGGCGACCTTCCCGGCGCCGCCAGAAGCCTGCTGGGCGACAACGCCCTGCCGGCGATTACCGGCCGCGTTTGTCCCCAGGAAACCCAGTGTGAGATCGAGTGTATCCGCGGTCTCAAAGGCATGTCCGTGGCCATCGGCCATCTCGAACGGTTTGTCGCCGACTGGGCCGCCCGCCATGCGGGGGTTGTCTCTGTGTCGCCGCCGGCACCGAGCGGCAAGAAGGTCGCCATCATCGGTTCCGGGCCGGCGGGGCTGACCGCCGCGGGCGAGCTGGCGAAGCGGGGTCATGCGGTGACGGTGTACGAGGCGTTGCACAAACCGGGTGGCGTGCTGGTGTACGGAATCCCGGAGTTCCGCCTGCCGAAGAAAATCGTCCAGGACTAAGTC
>CAZAAF010000597.1:0-2863 GCA_964482575.1 uncultured Verrucomicrobiota bacterium
CAGTGTGGAAGGCGCGGCAAGTCAGCCTCGACCGCATTGTCGCCCTGAAACTGCTCAGCCCGGAGTTTTCGCAAAGCACCGAGTTCATCGGCCGTTTCCGCAATGAAGCACGCGCGGCCGCACTGCTGACCCACCGCCATATCGTCCAAGTCTATGATGCGGGCAAGGCCGATGACGCGAACTACCTGGCGATGGAGTTCATCGAAGGCAAGTCCGTCCACGCGCTCGTGCAGGCCCGGGGCAAGATGAGCGAGACCGAAGCGCTGGACATCGTGCTGCCAGTGGCCATGGCGCTGCGTTATGCCTTTGAACGGGCGCAACTCATCCATCGCGACGTCAAACCCGAAAACATCCTCATTGACCGGGACGGCGTGGTGAAACTTTGCGACCTCGGCCTGGCCAAGATCGTCACCGGTCCGGAATCGCTCAAACTCACACGCAGCGGCATGACGCTCGGCACGCCGTTCTACATCTCGCCCGAGCAGGCCGAGGGGCGCGACCTGGATGCACGCAGTGACGTGTACAGTCTGGGGGCCACGCTATACCACATGGTGACGGGCCATGCGCCGTTCGAGGACGCCTCCACGGCCATCGCCATGATGAAGCAGGTCAAGGAAACGGTGCCGGATGCGCGCCAGTTCCAGCCGCAACTCTCCCCGACGATTTGCATGGTCATCGAGAAGATGATGGCCAAGGACCGCCGGGATCGTTACCAGAATTGGGCAGAGGTAATCAGCGATCTTCAACTCGTACGCATTGGCCGCCATCCGGTCAACGCGCGCCTGTCCTCGAACCGTTCCACCATGCAACGGCGCGAAAATATCGCGCCCGGTTCGCCCGCCCGCGTCGCCGAATCCGCGCCGGTCATCGTGCTCGAGACCAAGGGGTTGGTCATGACACCACTGATGTGGGCGGGTGTTGCCCTGATCGCCTTCTGTCTGCTCGGCAGCGGGGTATTGTTCGTGCTGAGCGAAGAACGCGAAACCGCCCTGCGCGCGGAAATGAAGAACAAGATGACCGCCGCCCGGGGCGATGCCGCCGCGCGCTCCTATTATGAGGCCGTCGAGTTCGCGCGCACCCACCCACTCGACTGCGACGAAATCACCAACCGGTTCACCCGCGTGCTGCACATCTTCCGGGACACCAGCTTCGCCGAGCAGGCGGCCAGCCAGGTGGTCGAGTGGGAAAAACGATGCGTCGAGGTGCGCAAACAACGGGCCCGGCAGGAAACCGCCACGCGCAATGCGCTTGCGGCCGATGCGCGCCGCAAGGCCGAAGCCCGCACCAAGGCGGAAAAGGCCGAGGCGGAACGCAAAGCCGTCCAGGCGGCCAAGGAAGCCGAGGAGAAACGTCGTGCCGCCGAGGAAGCCGCCCGCGCCCGTCAGACCGCGCTGGCCGCCTATCACGAGTTTTGTCCCGCATGGCAGGCCTTGCTCGCCCGGCGCGACTACCCCGGGGCCTTGCTGGCGGCGCGGGCGGCCGTCTCCGACCCCAACCTCGCACCGCAAAAACAGCTCCTGACAACCCACGTGGCCGCCACGGAACGCATCCGTGCCTTCATCGCCCGCCTGCTGGCCCCCGACAGCCCGTTGCGCGGCAAAACCGTGGCGCTCAGCCGCATCGCCGGCACCATCACCGCCGTCACCGCCGGTCGCAGCGTCACCATCGAGAAAATGGCCGGCGTCGCCGCCTCGATGCCGCTGCTGATGCTGCCACCCGACGATTTTCTGAAACTGGCCGCCGTGGGGTTGAAAGCCGATAATGCGGAGGACCAGATTACCGGCGCGCTCCTGGCGCTGGCTGAGGGACGTGTTGCCCCGGCCAGTGCGGCGCTGCAGAACATGACCAGCCCGACGGTCGAGCCGTTCAAACAGATGATGGCCGGCATCGCTGAAGCCCTGGCCGAACGCGAAGCCGTGGCCGCACTGGGCGACCTGCGCACGCAACTGGAAGCCCGGCAATGGCCCTTCGCCTTCGCCAAGCTGACATTGCTCGATACGCGTTACACCAATACCCTGGCCTTCGCGGCCGCCGGCAGCGAACTGGCTGAAGCCCGCGACCGGCTGCTGGCGGCGCCCCCCACCCCCGCCACCGCCGAACCCGCCGCCCGCCTCGCACTTGCCGAGACCGGCCGCGCCGCCGAGGCTCACAACTGGAAACAGGCGCTGCTGGTTTTCACGACGTTGGATGCCCAGTTGAACGATCCGGCCACGGCGGAGACCCTCGCCCCGGCCACGGTCACCGAAATTGGAACGATGCGCCGGCGGTTGATCCTTGAATCCGGCATGCCCGAAGCGGCCTTGCTGGGCGACGCAGCGCGGCGTCGCGCCATCGCCAAGGCCGGCGGTTATGTCTGGACGGTCAAGGCGGAAGGCGGCAACGCGGCGTCGCTCCAGGACGCACTGCTGAAAGCCGATGACGGCGACGCCATCGAGCTGGACGGCGGCACACACGTCGTGTCGAAATTCGATGGTGCGGCCAAACCGAATCTCGTGATCTACGGACGCGGCGGCACTCTGCCGATTATTACGGACGCCACGGTGGGCGGAACCAATACCGTGGGCGGCTATATCCTGGCCTGCGGCGACGACTGGCAGTTGGAGAATCTCCATTTTCAGTTTAGTACGGCGGCCCTGTATCAACGCGGCACCAACCTGATCGTCCGCGGGTGCGCGTTCACCCGGTCGTTCGACCCGCGCCGCTCCGGGTACGCCGTGTACGCTTCCTGCAATGCCGACTGGCGGCTCTCGCTCTCCAACTGCCTGGTCGCGGCGCCCGACTCGGAGGTGCTGGTGGCAACACCCTACCGCGACACGGCGCCCCGCTACAGCGTCGAGATGAATCACTGCACGCTGTGGACCCT
>CAZAAF010000598.1:0-2325 GCA_964482575.1 uncultured Verrucomicrobiota bacterium
GACGAGGGCTTCCGCCGCTGCGACGTCGGTGGCGTAACGCGCCTGGGTGAACTCCGCGCCGGTTACGCCGAGGAACTTCGTCGCACCGCACGAGGCAATGTGATTGGCCGCGGCCTGGACGTCGCCACCGACCAACCCGACGGCAAAACCGCCGTCGAGCTGCTTCGCCGCGCCGATGGCTTCCAGCGCCGCCTTGGCGAGCGAGCCGTCCGCTTCCGTATGAGCAAGAACGAGAATGGTTTCCATAGTGCTTTCGTGTATGTCGTGTATTTCGGGGTTCCGTTTCGTTCAGCTCTTGCTGATCCACTCCACGATTTCCCGGGCGATCTCCTCGGGAGGCGTGTCCTTGACGATCTTGGTGTCGCGCTGCTGCTTGGGCAGGGTGACGCTGGCGAACTTGACGCCCTCGGCGGCCACCTTGGCCGGCTTGGCGCGCTGGAGCGCGGGCATCACCACGCGCATGTTCATCATGCCCACCTGCGGGTTGTTCGGGGGCTCCGGCAGGTTGCCGGTGGCCCAACCGAGCACCGCGGGCGGCGCGGTGCACTTGGAAATCTGGTGTTTACCGCCCTCGATACGCTCGAGGACCTCCAGCGAACCGTCCGTGCCGACGGTGAGCTTGTCCACGCCCTGGAACTGGTCGTGGATGCCGAGTTTTTCGCCAACAATCTGCATCGTCGTGCCCGCGCCGCGGGAAGCCGATTCCCAGCCACCAAAGACCAGCAGCCGCGACTTGTCGAGGCCCGGAATGGCCTGGATGGCGTCCGCCAGCGCGGTGGCGACATCGGCCGCTTCGGTGAACCCGCCTGCCGGGCCGTCGAGCGCGACCAGTTCAAACGGGACCTTCTGGGCGACGGTCATCATGACCTGCTGGAGCTTGGCTTTCGGGCCGAGGCTGACCAGCCAGACCTTGCTGCCGGGTATGCTCTTGGCCAGATGCGCCGCCTCGAACAGCGCGTGGCCCGCCCACGGGTCCAGCACCGCCGGCAGCATCATCTCGTTTTTCAGGGCCGGGCCGGCCGGGCCGGCGACCGGTTCCAGGGTCTGCAACGGGTCCGGCACGATGCTACCGCAAACGACGATTTGATACGCAATACTCATCTCTTGGGTTCCTCTTGATAAATGAAACTCCATCCTGAGTGCCTGAGCCGCCGCCGACAAGCAAGCACTTATTGCGGAGGAGACCTTCCGGGAGGGGGAGGGGCGATTTCCTTATTGCCAGCGGCGGAACGGGCTTGTAGGTTGACGCGGCTTTAGCCAAATAAAAATCAGTTCGGAGAAACTCATGATCGTAACCACAGCACAATTGTTCAAGTGCGCGTACGGCAAATACGCCGTGGGCGCGTTTAATATCAACAATCTGGAGCAGACCGTCGGCCTGTTCCGCGGCAATATCGAGAGCAAGGCGCCATTCATCATCCAGATCAGCCAGGGCGCGCGCAAATACACCGACAAGCGTTTCCTGGAAGCCATCATCCGCGCCGCCGACCAGGTGTTCCCCGAGGCCATTTTCGCGGTGCATTTGGACCACGGCGACGAGGCCACCTGCTACGATTGCATCGACTCCGGCTTCTACAGCTCGGTGATGATCGATGCCAGCCACGAGTCGTTCGAGAAGAACATCGAGATCACCAAGCGCGTCGTGGATCGCGCACACGCCAAGGGCATCTCGGTCGAGGCGGAACTCGGCCAGCTCGGCGGCGTCGAGGAACACGTCGTCGGCACGGTCAAGCTCACCGACCCGGCCGAGGCGACGGAATTTGTCAAGCGCACCGGGTGCGACTCGCTGGCGGTGGCCATTGGCACCAGCCACGGCGCGTTCAAGTTCAAGGCCGAACCCGGCAAGAAGCTGGGCCTGCATTTCGAGGTCGTGACCGCGATCGAGAAGCTGCTGCCCGGTTTCCCGATGGTGTTGCACGGAAGCTCCAGCGTGCCGAAGTCGGAGGTGGACCGCATCAACGCCGCTGGCGGCAAGATCAAGGACTCCAGCGGCGTACCGGAGGAGGATCTGGCCAAGGCCGGCAAGATGGGCGTCTGCAAGGTGAACATCGACACCGACGGACGCCTGGTCTGGACCCGCGTGCACCGCGAGATGTTCCGCGACACGCCGGAGAAGTTCGACCTGCGCGATTTCGGCAAACCCTTCATCGGTGAATACGCGAAGATGATCATGGGCAAGAACCAGATGCTCGGTTCGGCCGGTCATCTCGACGAAGTGCGCGCGGCGTTGAAGAAGTAGTCCGGCGCGGATGTTGTTGGGGCGCCCCCCCCCCAAACCAAGGGGGGCGCCCCACCCAGCCCCCACCCCACGGCACGGCGTGGCGC
>CAZAAF010000598.1:2335-2861 GCA_964482575.1 uncultured Verrucomicrobiota bacterium
TTTTTTTGGGCGGGGGGGGTTTGTTTGGGGGGCCCCCGCCCCACATCCGGGGGGGGGCGCCCGCCACCCTGCCGCCACGACAGGGAAGGGCGTGGCGCGCGGGACTGCAGTAACGGAAAGGACGGACCGGGAGAACGGTCGCCACAGCCTGGAGGAGATTTCATGGTCGTCTTCATCATCGCGGGGGTGTTGATCCTGTGGAACGCGTTCGTCGGGTTTGGACGCGGCGCGATCCGGTCCGTGGCCAATCTCACGGGGTTGGCGGGCGCGGTGCTGCTCTCTCCCAAGGTGGCGGAGGTCTTCCAGCCGCTGGTGGTCCGGTACGTCACCCAGGACCCGGTGCGGGAACGTGCGTTTTCCGTGGCTCTCGCGGCCATCGCCATCTGGCTGTCGTTCACCATCGCAGGGCGCGTCATCCATCGCGTGGCCTTCGGGTCCTCCGGCAGCGGCGGCTTCGGGTTGAACCGGAAGCTCGGCCTTTTGATCGGGTTTGTGCAGGGATTGGTGGTGGCGTTTATGTTTCTGT
>CAZAAF010000599.1:0-2854 GCA_964482575.1 uncultured Verrucomicrobiota bacterium
TTTGCGAGCCGCTCGTCCGCGCCGTAGAAATGCTTGCGAATGTAGGCACCGCCTTCGACGGAGTATTTCTGGTATTCGCCGTCCACGATTTCGCCGCATCGGTTCACCAGCCGGCCGTCGCGGTCCTTTGCGAACAGCGGGTCCCAGTCGCCGCCCCAGATGCACTTGATGACATTCCAGCCGGAGCCGCGGAAGTCCGCCTCCAGTTCCTGGATGATCTTGCCGTTGCCCCTCACCGGGCCGTCGAGGCGCTGGAGGTTGCAGTTGATGACAAAGATAAGATTGTCGAGCTTCTCGCGGGCGGCCAGCGAAATGGCGCCGAGCGTTTCCGGTTCGTCGCATTCGCCATCGCCGAGGAACGCCCAGACTTTGGCGCCGCGGGCCTGATGCAAGCCACGGTCTTCCAGATACCGCATGAACCGGGCTTGATAGATGGCCTGCAACGGGCCGAGGCCCATCGAGACGGTCGGGAATTGCCAGAAGTCCTGCATCAGCCACGGGTGCGGATAGGACGACAGGCCGCCCCCGGGACGCAACTCGTGCCGGAAGTTCTCCAGTTGTTTTTCCGTCAGCCGGCCTTCCAGGAACGCACGGGCATAAATGCCGGGGGTGGCGTGTCCCTGGAAGTAGATCAGGTCGCCGCCGCATTCATGGTCGGGGCCACGAAAGAAATGGTTGAAACCGACCTCGTACAGCGTTGCGCAGGAGGCAAAGCTGGAGATGTGGCCGCCAATGCCCGCACTTTCGCGGTTGGCGCGCACCACCATCGCCATCGCATTCCAGCGGAGGATGCTCTTGATGCGCCGCTCAATCTTCCGGCTGCCGGGGTAGAGCGGCTGCGTCGCGAGAGGAATAGTATTGACGTAAGGGGTTTCGGAGGTGACAGGCAGCGTCACACCTGCTTTTTGGGCGCGGATTTGCAGTGCGTGCAGCAGTTGGCGCGTTCGTTCCGGACCGCGCGTGGTCAGCACGTCATCCAGCGCTTCCAGCCAGTCGCGTGTCTCCAATGCCTCGGCGGCGTTCTCGTTTGATAATGATTCGTTCGTTGTGTCCATGTCGTATTGGCCCCGCGAATAAGCCGGGGCAATGTACGTCTTCCTCGACCGTGGTGAAACAGTACTAAACAATGGAATCGCCCGCGGCGCAAGTGCTGCCAGCCAAAAAAAGGTGACGGCGGGGCCTTGCTGATTCGACCGCCACGAGATTCTATCCTGCCTGTCCGCTGTGGGTTATGGGAATGAAATCGTGTGATGACTTCAAGGCGAAACCAGGGGCTCCACGGCATCCGGTTCCGTGTCGTTTTCCGTGGCCGCCAGGCGCGTTCCGGCCACGCTTCGTTGGCGTTTCTTGACCGGCAAATCCATGTGAAACCGGGTGAACCGTCCGGCCTCGGTTTCAAAGTGCAACGACCCCTTGTGTTCCTTGACGATGCCGTAACTGGTGGACATCCCCAACCCGGTTCCCTTGCCCACCGGTTTGGTGGTGAAGAACGGATCGAAGACGCGGTCGCGGACGTTTTCCGGGATGCCTTTGCCGTGATCTTCCACAGTGGTTCGAATCCAAGCCTGCCCATGCTTCTCGAACGGGGTGACGGTGATGCGGATGACTTTGTCCGGGTGATTGTCAGGATACTTGTCATTCAACGCATCCCGGCCATTGGTCAGCAGATCCATCAACACCTGTTCAATTTGCTGGCGGCGGCAATCCATCAGGGGCAGATCGTCCGGCATTTTCACCGTGAGCGTGATATGGTCGTGACGCAGAATGGTGTGGATGAGCGAGAGCACGGAGTTGACAATGTCGCTCATGCTGGCGGGATTGCCGTTTTGCTGGTCCTGCTGCGCAAAGGAGAGCAGGTTGCGGACGATCCCCGCCACACGCTGGGTTTCCTTCTCGATGCCGGCGGCCAGTTCCTGCAGGTCGCTCTCCGGCGGCAGGCCGTCGGAGATCAACTGCGCATAATTCATGATGCCGTTGATGGGGTTGTTAATCTCGTGGGCCACGCCTCCGGCCAGGGTGCCGACGGCCTTCATCTTCTGCGACTGGCGGATCTGCGCTTCCATCTCACTTTCACGGGTCACGTCGAGCTTGATGGCCACATAGTTGACAATTGCACCGGCCTTGTCGCGCACGGGGGTGATGGTGGAGTCTTCCTGGTAGAGCGTGCCGTCTTTTCGTTTGTCGACAAGCCGCCCGCGCCAGACGCTGCCGCATGTGAGCGTGGCCCACATCTGTTTGTAGAAGGCCAGGTCGTGTTTGCCGCTCTTGAGAAAACGCGGATTGTGTCCAAACGCTTCCGAGAGTGTGTAGCCGCTGATTTTCTCGAAGGCCGGGTTGACGTATTGAATGTTTCCCGCGACGTTGGTAACGATGATCGCCTCCGCCGCCTGCTGGATGGCCATCTCCAACCGGGCGCGGATTTCCTCGGCTCGCTTGCGTTCGGTGATGTCGCGGGCGATGCCGATACTGTGCCAGGTGCCTTCCCACTTCACGGCGGAGACGGACAGTTCAATGGGAATTTCCGTTCCATCTTTGCGGAGGGCCTTAAACTCGAGCGTCTTGCCAATGACCTGTCCTTTGCCTGTGGTGTCAAAAAGGGCCAGTCCTCGGGTCGCCGCCTGCCGTTGGGGCAGGGGGACCAGCCAGGCGTGGGCTTTCTGGCCGATGGCTTCGGCGGCGGCGTAACCAAAAATGCGCTCAGCGGCGGTGTTCCAGAAGGAAACCCGGCCATCCCCGTCCATGACGACCACGGCGTCCTGGGCACACGTGGCGAGTGATTGGAACTTCTCTTCGTTCTCCCGCCGGGCCGCTTCTGCGCGTTTTTGTTCCGTGATGTCCCGCACATTGGCCTGGA
>CAZAAF010000600.1:0-2852 GCA_964482575.1 uncultured Verrucomicrobiota bacterium
CCGAGGGGGTGATTTCACGGCTGGCGGCCATCGTCGAGTCTTCGGAGGATGCCATCATCGGCATGACCCTTGACGGCACCGTCGTCAATTGGAATCCGGGCGCGGAGAAGTTGTATGGATATGCCGCGGCGGAAATTGTGGGACGGTCCATATCCGTCATCATTCCCAAGAACCGGCCCGAGGAGTTGTCGCAGGTCCTGGGCAAAATCAAGCGGGGTGAGGTCGTCAGCCACTTCGAAACCAAACGGCAGCGGAAGGACGAGACCATCATCGACGTGTCGTTGACTGTCTCGCCGATCAAAGATACAGCCGGACAGGTCACGGGTGCTTCCAGCATCGCGCGCAACATCACCGAGCGCAAGCGGGCGGAAGATGCCATCCGTCAGGCCAAGGAAGACTGGGAACGCACGTTCGACACCGTGCCCGATCTGATCGCCATCCTGGACACCGAGCACCGGATTATTCGTGCCAACCGATCTATGGCGGCCCGCTTGGGCATGACGTTGAACAAGTGCATCGGACAAAAGTGCTATACCCTCGTGCATGGGACCAGTGAGCCTCCGCCGCACTGCCCGCACACCCAACTGCTGGCGGATGGATGTGAGCACGCCGCGGAGGTTCACGAAAACCGTCTCTGCGGAGATTTCTTCGAGAGCGTTTCGCCGATGCACGATTCCAAAGGCGAACTGATCGGCAGTGTGCATGTGGCTCGCGATATCACCGAACGCAAGCGGGCGGAAGGGGCGTTGCGGCATTCGGTTTCGCTGCTGCAGGCCACGCTGGAATCCACCGCGGACGGAATTCTTGTGGTGGATCTCCACGGACGCGTCGTGGACTTCAATGAACGGTTCATCCGGATGTGGCGTTTTCCCAAAGACCTGCTGACCGAGGGCCGCAATCGCGACGTTACCACCATCGGCAGTGACCGGCAGGCGCTTCAGTTGTTGATGTTTGATCAACTGGCGGATCAGTTGAAGGACCCCGCGGGATTCGTCGCCAAGGTGCAGAAACTGTATGCCCATCCGGAAGTCACCGGTTTTGACATGCTGGAGTTCAAGGACGGTCGGGTGTTCGAGCGTTATTCGTTGCCGCAATGCATCGAAGGCCGGCCCGTGGGCCGGGTGTGGAGTTTTCGCGACGTGACCGGCCGTAAACTGGCGGAGGAGGCGTTACGGGCCAGTGAGGAACGCTACCGGTTGTTGTTCAACAGCAGTCACGACGCCTTGCTGGTGGCCGAAGGACCGGTCGTGGACGGTCTGCCAGGACGGATCATCGAGGTGAACGATGTGGTTTGCGAACGCCTGGGGTACACGCGCGAGGAATTGCTCCAGAAAAGACTGGCGGATATTGACGCCCCGGAAAACCTTCCCCTCATTCCAGCCATCATGGAGAAACTCCGGGACAAGCACCACGCGTTGTGGGAAGGCGTGCATGTGGCCAGGAACGGACGGAGAATTCCTGTCGAGGTCAGCGCCGATTTGTTCGAACTGAATGGACGCCAGACCATTTTGTCCAGTGGCCGGGATATCAGCGAACGCAAGCAGGCGGAGGAGAAGTTGCGCGAAAGCGAGGAGCGGTTCCGCCAGATTTTCGAGGAAGGTCCGAATGGCATGGCCATCGCCGACGGGAACTGCCGCTATATCCAGGCCAACGCGGCCTTTTGCAGGATGCTGGGGTACACGGAGACCGAGATGGCCTCGCTCACGTTCAAGGATGTCACGCATCCGGAGCATGTCCAACAGGATCAGGTCTCGATTGAACGGCTTCTGCGCGGGGATATCGCGGTCTATCGCACCGAGAAACGGTATATTCGGAAAGACCAGCAGGTTGTCTGGGGGTCCACGGTGGCGACGGTCATTCGGGACAAGCAGGGCCGGGCTTTGTATTACCTGGTGATGGTTCAGGACATTACGGAACACAAGCGGACGGAGCAGGCCATCCGGGCTTCGCTGGAGGAGAAGACCGTTCTCTTGAAGGAAGTGCATCATCGGGTGAAGAACAACCTGCAAATCGTGGTCAGTCTCCTGAACCTCCAGGCCGTCCGCATTAAAAATCCGGTGGCCCTCGACACCCTGCAGGAGACCGGGAACCGTGTTCGCTCGATGGCGTTGCTGCACGAGACGCTGTACCGTTCGCAGAATCTGGCGCATGTGAATTTTGCCAGTTACATCGGAAGCATTTGCAGCCACTTGTTCCACTCGTATGGTCCCAAATCGGCTCGTGTCAAACTGGTGCAGCACATGGAGGAGGTCGCCATCGACCTGGATCAGGCGGTTTCTTGTGGATTGATCATCAATGAACTGGTGTCGAATGCACTCAAACACGCATTTCCTGAGGGGCGTACGGGGCGGATCACAGTAGAGTTGCAAACCCCGGCGCCGGACCAGATAGTATTGAGAGTGGCCGATGACGGTGTCGGGTTGCCGGCGCAACTGGACATCCGGCAAACGGAGACGCTGGGACATCAACTGGTATTTATGCTGGCGGAGAAACTGCGAGGATCGGTGGACGTGAAACGAAATGGCGGGACGGAGTTCTGCATCGTTTTTCAGACGAAGCATGGAGACGAGCGTATATGAAACAAAAACCTCAAATCCTGATCGTGGAAGACGAGCCGATCGTGGCGGCGGATCTGAAGGTGCGCCTGGAGCTGCTGGAGTGTCAGGTGGTCGGAGCGGTGCCGAGCGGGGAAAAGGCCGTGACCATGGCGGGCCAGTGCCGGCCGGATCTGGTGCTGATGGACATCCGGCTGGAAGGGCGGATGGACGGGATTGAGGCGGCGCAGGAGATCCGGCGGCAATGTAGTCTGCGGGTGGTGTATCTTACGGCGTACTCGGAGTACACGACGCTGG
>CAZAAF010000601.1:0-2844 GCA_964482575.1 uncultured Verrucomicrobiota bacterium
TGGTAGTGGCCTTATGAGCGCGACCACCTCCGTGCTGTTCTCCCCGCTGCAATTGCGCGGGGTAACATTCCGAAACCGAATCGGGGTCAGCCCCATGTGCCAGTATTCCAGCAAGGACGGCCTGGCCACCGACTGGCATTTGGTTCACCTGGGAAGCCGGGCGGTGGGCGGTGCCGGGTTGGTAATCGCTGAAGCCGCTGCCGTCACGCCCGACGGCCGGATTTCACCCGCGGATCTGGGCATCTGGGCCGACGCGCACATCGCCCCGCTGGCCCGGTG
The DNA here is from genome assembly GCA_964482575.1 of uncultured Verrucomicrobiota bacterium. Taxonomy (GTDB): domain Bacteria; phylum Verrucomicrobiota; class Verrucomicrobiia; order CAIQCK01; family CAIQCK01; genus CAIQCK01. The sequence goes on from CAZAAF010000601.1 coordinate 280, forward strand.
CGTGCAGTTTATCGAAAAGCACGGAGCCGTGGCCGCCATCCAACTGGCCCATGCCGGACGCAAGGCCGCCACCGCCCCGCCGTGGGAAGGGGACCGTGCCTTGACGGAGGAACAAGGCGGCTGGCGCCCCATCTGGGCGCCGAGTGCCCTGGCGTTCAATGAAACCTCGCCGGTGCCGGAGAGCCTGGACCTTGAACAACTTGGACGGCTGGTGGCCCGTTTCACGGAAGCGGCGCGCCGGGCGTTGAGCGCGGGATTCCGCGTCGTGGAAATCCACGCGGCCCACGGCTACCTGCTGCACGAGTTCCTGTCGCCCTTGAGCAACCACCGGCGCGACGCCTACGGCGGGTCGTTTGAGAACCGCACACGGCTGCTCCGGAAAGTGGTGCAAGCCGTCCGCGGGGTGTGGCCGGACAAGCTGCCGCTGTTTGTGAGGATCTCCGCCACGGACTGGGTCGAGGGAGGCTGGGATGTGGAACAGTCCATTGAACTAGCGCGGATGCTCAAACGATCGGGCGTGGATTTGATTGATTGCTCCTCGGGAGCGCTGCTGCCGCACGTCAAGATGCCCATCGGTCCGGGGTATCAGATTCCCTTTGCGGACAAGGTGCGGCACGAGGCGCAGATCGCGACGGCCGCGGTGGGATTGATCCGCGAAGCCCGCCAGGCCGAGGAGATCATTGCCAAAGGCCAGGCGGATCTGGTGCTGCTGGCCCGGGAAATGTTGCGGGATCCCTATTGGCCGCTGCACGCGGCGCAGCAATTGGGCGTCCCGGCGGACTGGCCGATTCAGTACAAGCGGGCGGTGGACTGAAGCGCCCGGTCAACGGTGTCGCAGCGGCACGGGTGGCGTTTGAACTTCCGTCCCCCGGAATCAACGCATCCGTCACCGTCCATCCCCTCCCCTGGCCACCAGACGGTGGAATTGTCTGGCGGATCAAGAACGCGGTGGCCTGCGCCATTGCGATGAGTTTTGTCCCCCGACGTGAACCCCCAGGAAAAGCCCGGCCTCGGATTCCGGCGATGGGGCTCCGGAGGGGTTGAGAATATTCCCTGGGTATGGTATTAATTGGGCTGGAGATCGCCGTTCAGACACGGACCCCCAGAGGAGATGAACGGCGGAGGAGATGAGATCATTGGTACTGTAGGCAGCTGGACGAGCCCATGGCTGGACAACCACCCCCGCGCGCCCGATCGTAACCCAACGGTGGCGGAAAGGATGACTGTCACAAGACCCCTGTGTCCTGTGATTCCCAGGAACCCGTTCGGGACGCGGATCGGTACGCGGTCGTTCGCGGCATCCTGTCATTATGAATAAAAGGATGGAGAACGACAGGCCGACACCGCCGACCGGGGCTGCGTCCGCGGCGTTGCGCGACAGCGAGGAAGACTTCAGAAGTCTGGTGGAGCAATCCCCTCTCAGCATCCAGATCTTGTCACCGGATGGCCGGACGCTGCAGGTCAACCGCGCCTTCGAGATCTTGTGGGGCATCTCCGGGGTTGCCTTGAAAGAGTACAACATCCTCACCGATCAACAACTCGTGCGGCTCGGGCTCATGCCCTACATCCAACGCGCCTTTGCCGGCGAAGCCACCTCCATCCCCCCCACCGAATACGACACGGTGGCGACCGTGGGCACCGGAAACAAGAAATGGGTGCAGGCCCGCATTTACCCGGTGAAGAATGACGCCGGGATCATCCGGCAGGTCGTCATGGTCCATGAGGACATCACCCATCGCCGGGCCGCCGAACAAGCACTGCGCATCAGCGAGGAACGTCACCGCCTGGCCGAAACCATCGGTCATGTTGGCAATTGGGAGTACGACCTCCAGACCCGGCGGTTCTGGGGATCCGATGAGGCCAAACACATTTATGGATTCAGCCTCGACCGGCAGGAGTTTACGCCGGAAGACGTGGAAGCGTGTATTTCTGAAAAGGAGCGGGCCCACCAGGCCTTGCTCGACCTGATTGAAACCGGCAAGCCCTACGACCTGGAATTCGAGATTCACCCGAGAGGCGCATCCGACCCCCGGATGGTGTCGTCCATGGCCAAGCTGCAACGGGATGAACACGGCCGTCCGCTCAGGGTCGTGGGCGTCATCCAGGACATCACTGAACGCAAGCAGGCGGAAGCGGCGTTGCGGGAATCCGAGCGCCGGTTCCGCGAACTGATGGAAAACATCCAGTTGATCGGCGTCATGCTGGACACGCGGGGTAAAGTGATTTTCTGCAACGACTACCTGCTGCGGCTCACCGGCTGGCCCCGGGATGAAGTTCTCGACCACGATTGGTTCAGCCGGTTCACGCCCGGCAATGAGTCGCTTGAGCGGATGTTTCATCGGAACATCGGGATGGGCGTCATCCCACCCCACGTGGAGAACGATCTTGTAACGCGCCAGGGTGAACCCCGGTTGATCTCATGGGACAACACGATCTTGCGCAACCAGCAGGGCATCCCCATCGGCGTGGCCTGTATCGGCGAAGACATCACCGAACGCCGGCGCGCCGAGGAAACCCTGCGACAATCCGAGCAGCGAAAGACCATCCTCAACCAGATCGCCCGGA
>CAZAAF010000602.1:0-2835 GCA_964482575.1 uncultured Verrucomicrobiota bacterium
AAGGCGGTCAGGATGTTGTTGAAGTCATGGGCGACGCCGCCCGTCAACTGGCCGATGGCCTCCATCTTCTGTGATTGGCGAAGCTGGCGTTCGACTTGTGCCTGGCGGGTGACGTCCAGTTTAAGGGCGATGTAGCCGACCACCTGGTCTGCAGCATCGCGCACGGGCGTGATGGTGACTTCTTCTTCGTAGAGAGAGCCTTCCTTGTTCTTGTTGGTGAGCCGTCCCGTCCAGACCTGGCCACTGGTCAACGTCTGCCACATCCGTTTGTAAAACGCCGCATCATGTTTACCGCTCTTGATGATGCGCGGATTCTGGTTCAGCGCCTCGGCTACCGTGTAACCGGTTGTTTTTTCAAAGGCAGGGTTCGCATAAACGATATTGCCTTTCACATCCGTGATGACGATGGTTTCCGGCACCTGCTCGATGGCGGCGGTCAGCCGGCTGCGATCCTCCTCGGCCCGTTTGCGTTCGGTGATATCGCGCAACATGCCGGAGATGCCAATGACATTCCCCGCCTTGTCGCGAGTCCGCCGGCCTGTTTCCTCAAACCAAACCACTCGCCCGTCCTGGGTGACGGTACGAAAAACGCTCAGTTTCTGTTCGCCATCCCCCGTGGACAGCGTGTGCTGGAAATCAACCGCCATCGCGGCGCGGTCATCGGGATGCACCAGATCCAGGAAGGGCCGATGCAGCAGTCCAGACACCGTGAAGCCATACCGCGTGACTTGGGGACCAATGAAGATGATCCGGCCATCGGTGGACACCACGTAGATGATGTCCATCATGGTGTTGACCAGCCCGCGGTAGCGTTCCTCGCTGGTAATCAACTCCCGTTCGGTGCGTTTGCGCTCGCTGATGTCTTCATCCGCTCCACGGTAACCTCGCAGAGACCCGTCGTCGTTCAGCAAGGGGATGGCATTGGTGGAAACCCAGAGGATGTAACCCTGCTTGTGCAGGACCGGACTTTCCCGGTCTTTGAACACACCCTTCCGGTTGAAGATGGCGAACGCCGCCTCCTTGAGGGCTTCACGGCCTTCGTCGGGATGCAAGTCGTAAAAATGTTTGCGCCCCACCAGCTCTTTGGGTTCGTACCCCCAGGCTTGTTGAGCCACATGGCTGACGTAGGTGAACAGGCCCTGGGAATCCACTTCCCACACGACCGTCCGGCTCTGTTCCGCAAGCTGGTCGAAACGCGCCTGGTTCTCCCGCAGGCTGCCTTCCACCTGCTCGCGCTGCCGGATGTTCACCAGCATGCCGCCAAACGCGGTCAGCAAACGCTGCTCGTCGCCCCAGCAGACATGATGATGTCGGACCCAATGGAACGAAATGAAACCGATGCATTCGCCAGCCTTCATGATGGGGACGGCCAGGAGACTCTGGACGCCTTCCCGTTGAATGCGTTCCCTCAACGCCCCGGGGGGCAGGGTGGTTGGATCCGGCACCCATATCGGTTCCCCAAGACAATGCGCGTTCAAATCCCAGTCGGGATAGGCCGCGACCGCCAGATCCCGGAAATCCACAGGGGATTTGAACCCTTCGCGACACCATTCGTGGACGAGTCGGGCCGTCCGCTGCTGGAAGTCGTAATAGAAGACACGGACCCGGTCTGCCCCGACGTGTTCGGCCAGTTCTCCGAGCGAGACCTGAATGGCCGATTCGACGGCGCCCAGTGGCACATTGATGTAGGTCGCCGATATCTTGATCAGCAAATCCTGAAGTCGGGCTTGCCGTTGCAGCGATTCCTCCGCCTTCTTGCGTTCTGTGATGTCGCGGACGACCGCCAGAAGGCGGCGTTGCCCGTTGATCGTGGCGCTCTTCAAGGCCACTTCCACCCAAAAGAGTTCGCCGCTCTTTTTCCGGGCGTGCCACTCAAACACTTGGGGGCCTTCCGCGACGGCTTTGGACATCCACTGCCGGGCTTCGGCCATCGAATAGGGACTGACCTCGAGGCTGCTGATGCTGGGGGTCAGACTGAGCGCTTCATCCCGGGTGAACCCGAAGAGACGCAGCATGGAATCGTTCGCGTCCAGCACGCTGCCGGTGTCCGCGTCATGGATGAAAATGGCGTCGTTGGCCGAGTTGAAAATTTCCCGATAGTTCCGCTCACTAAGTTGGAAGGCCTCCTCCGCCTGCTTGCGCTGGGTGATGTCGGTGATGAACCCTTCCAGGAAGAGTAACTGGCCGTCCTCGCCATAGACACCGCGGCCACGTTCCCACACCCACCGGTGTTCCTTCCCGGCCGTGACAATCTGATACACCAGTTCGAACGGCCGGTGGTTGTTCACAGCCGCCTCCACTTTATCCCAGACTTCCTGCCGATGCTCGGCGGCGATGATGTCACCATACGCAGGCCGGCTTTGCATCAGGTCCGCCGGCAAATAGCCCGTCAGGGCCGAACTGCCTTCGCTGACAAAAATCATGGGCCAGTCCGGCGTATTCTTGCACCGATACGCCATGCCTGGGAGGTTACCCATCAGGGTGGAGAGTTGCCGCTGGCTTTCCCGCAGCATCGTCTCGGCCTGTTTGCGTTCGGTGATGTCGCGCGCCAAGGCGATAACGCGCAACTTGCCGCCTAGTTCACTGGACTTGAGCGACACCTCGCACCAGAACAACTCGCCGTTTTTCCGCCGGCACTGCCACTCAAAGACCTGGGGGCTTCGGGCCAGTGCCTGTTGGATTTTCTCCCGCGCCTCCGCCTGCGAATAGGGGGAGACACCAACGCTCAAGTCCCCGACATTCGTCGTCAGGGCTTCCTCATGAGTGTAGCCGAAAAGCTCGCACATGCGCTGGTTGACGTCGAGAATGGCGCCCGTGGCATTGTGGATGAACAAA
>CAZAAF010000603.1:0-2833 GCA_964482575.1 uncultured Verrucomicrobiota bacterium
CGCACAGGAGCGACCGATGACCCGCCAGTTCGGCGCGCGGCATGTGCCAGGGCCCGCGGGTGTCCTGCGGTGAAACTAGATCGCGCGACGTGCCTTCGTAAAACATCGCATGGCAGCGCAGACAATCGTCCATCGGCGGTTCCATCCGGTTGTGCTCGCGGTTGAGGAACGATTGCGCGTAGGTCAGGGCATGGCCGCTTTTGGCGAGGTCTTTGGCCTTCTCAGCGTGGCACCCGGCGCATTTGACCCCGAGTGCCTGCATGGCCACTTCATCGAGCGGAATCGCCTCCGCGACCCGGTCCCAGCCCGGCGCGGTGTCCTTGCCGAGTTGCTTCTGGACTTCCTTGAACTTGTCGAGCAGCGCCGCGTCGTGACACTTCGCACAGTCGAGTTGGGCGTGCGCGGGGACCTTCGGTTCGGCGGCCGACAAGGAGGCGCACAGCATCCAGACGCCGGCCAGCCACGGGATTCTAAAAAAAGCGTTCATCGTTACGACCGGAATGATTTCGGGCCTTTCCAGTTCTTGCGGATGTAATCGCCGATCCAGTAGCTGAGCGCCATGATCGTCAACACCGGGTTGAAACCGCCGTTGGTGACGTGGAGGCTGCCGTCGGAGACGAACATGTTGGGGATGTCGTGGAGCTGGCCGTGCTTGTTGGTGACGGAGGTTTTTGGGGCGTTGCCCATGCGGCACGTGCCGGCCTGATGCTGGCCACCGCTGACGCCGAGACCCGGGACATTGGTCCAAGTCTGGATGGCACCGGCTTCCTTGAGCCACGCCTCGGCCTTCGATGACGTGAATCGGCCGATCTCAATGTCGTGCGGGTGGCGGTGCCCGGAAATGCGAACGACGGGAATGCCCCAGTGGTCCTTGACTTCCGGGTCCACATCGACGCGTGCCTCGAAGACGGGCATTTCCTGCACCGGCCCCATGATGCTCATGGACCGTTTGAAATACTGGCGTTGGAAATCCTTGTGCGCCTTGCCCCACGACGGCGCGCCGGGCGGACGGCGTCCAGCGAAGAGGTGCGGCAAGCGGATGAACTCGTTGGCCAGCATCGCGCCTCCTGCGAGACCGGGATTGCCGTGATTGAAATCGCTGATGGCGATGGACGCTCCCGCGCCGACGTCATCGTACGTTTCCTTTTCGAACAATCCCCATGCACCCGCATAGGCATGGCCCTGCAGGTTCCGGCCCACCCAGTCGCTGCGGTTGCCTGCGCCGGTTGGGAAGAGTTTCGACTTTGAATTCAGCAACAACCGCGCCGTCTCGGTGGCCGACGCGGAGACGATGACGATATCCGCCGGCTGGAACTGCTCGCGGTCGTCGGCGTCGAAGTAGGTGACGCCTTTGGCGAAACCATGGTCGTCCACGGCAACCTCCTTGGCAACGCAGTGGGTGCGCAGCTCGCAATTGCCCGTGGCGAGCGCCGTGGGAATAACGGTGTTGTGCGTGCCGCACTTGGCATTGACCTCGCAGGCGAAGCCGACGCAGTAGCGGCACTTGATGCAGGCGGCGCGGCCGTTGTAAGGCACGGAATTGCGCAGCATCGGTACCGGGAACGGATGAAACCCGAGCTGTTTGGCGGCGGGCAACAGGAAGTCCGCCTCGCGATTCCATGGGAACGGCGGCATCGGATACGGCTTGCGGCGCGGCGGCGAGAACGGGTTCGTGCTCATGTCGCCGGCTACGCCGATCTCCCACTCGGCTTTTTCGTAGAACGGTTCCAGATCGCTGTAGCTGATCGGCCAGTCTTCCAGCGTGGACCCCTCCACCGCGCCGTAGGTGGAGCGCATCCGGAAATCCTTTTCCATGAACCGCCACGCCATCGCGCCGTAACTGACCGTGCCGGAGCCGACGCACGCGGCGTTGTTGCCATAGCCGCCCTCGCTCGGCAGCACGATGTTCCACTTGCCGGCGCCGGCGCTGACCACACGGCGATAACGCTCGTCGTCCGGCCCGAACGCGTTGCCGAGAAGTGTCGTGCGCTGGCTGATCAACTCGTCGTGCGAATGCTGCTCGAACGTGGCCCACCCGCCCCGTTCCAGCAGCACCACCGACAGACCGGCCTCGCTGAGTTCCTTGGCCACCACCCCGCCGCCCGCGCCGGCGCCGACCACGACTGCATTGACTAGTTTGAGCGCCACGCTATTTCCTCCGGTAACGGTTCTGGCCGATGATTTGCGGGTAGTCGAGGCCGAGCATCCGGTAGCTGGCGTACTGGCGGTTACCGCCATGTTGCGGTCCGCCGTAGAACCCCGCCATCGTGTGCTCGCGGATCAACCGGAAAAACGCGGACGACGAGGTCTTGCGCCACGCTTCGCCCTTGGCCTTGCCGGATTCCAGCGCCTTGAGCACCTCAATCTGCTGTTCCGACGGGAGTTCGACAAATCCGCGGTTGAACATCGCGCAGCTGGTTTCCTCCACGCCCGCGAGACCGCCGCGATACGCGGCTTGATGACGGCGGAGCCGACCGGCGAGCTGTTTGTCGATGAAATTGACGACACCGGCGTCGCGTGCACCGGGATCCTGGTCGGCGGGAATGATCTGTTCTGTGATGGCGTCCACGAGCCGCGCCTCGTCGGCGGTGAGAAAACGCCAGGCCACGAGGTCCGCGCCTCGTGCCGGCAACAGGAACGCGCTGCCTACTCCGGCCGCCACCGTCTTTACGAATCGGCGGCGATTGCATTTCATGGCCATGCCGGCATTCTGTGGATGCCGGGGGTGCGGTTCAACAAGAAAGTCGCATGGATGCCCGAAGGCGGTGTCCGGGATGACGATTCAACACAAACGGGCCTTTCACTACGGTCTCCCGACCTTTACAAAAGCGCG
>CAZAAF010000604.1:0-2832 GCA_964482575.1 uncultured Verrucomicrobiota bacterium
AAAAAGTTTACGCTCGGCGCGTCATGGACCCGCGCGAACAATGGATCGAAGCCGAGCTGGCGGAACTGCGGCAGGCGCACCGCTTCCGCCGCGCTGCCGCGCCGCCGGCGGGCCTGCTGAATTTTTCCAGCAACGACTATCTGAACCTCGCGCGCCATCCCGCCGTGATCGCCGCCGCGGAGCGCGCGTTGCATTCCACTGGTGCTGGCGCGACGGCATCGCGGCTGGTCAGCGGCACGCTGCCGCTGCACGAGGAGCTGGAGGCGCGGCTCGCGCGGCTCAAGGGCTATCCCGCCGCGCTGCTTTTTGGCAGCGGCTACCTCGCCAACCTCGGCATCCTCGGCGCGCTGGTCGGCCGCGACGACACGGTCTTCGCCGACCGCCTCGTGCATGCCAGCCTGATGGACGCCGCGGTGCTTTCCCGCGCCGAATTGCTGCGCTTCCGTCACAACGACGCCCAGCACCTCGCCGAACTGCTCCAGAAAAATTCCGGCGCGGGCCGCAAGCTGGTCGTCACCGAGTCGCTCTTCAGCATGGATGGCGATCTGGCGCCGCTGCCGGAGATCGCCGCGGTGGCGCAGCGCCACGGCGCGCTGCTGCTGGTGGACGAGGCGCACGCGACCGGCGTCTTCGGCCCCGGCGGCAGCGGCCTGATCCGGCAGCACGGCCTGGAATCGTCGGTCAATCTCTCGATGGGTACGGTGAGCAAGGCGCTGGGCGGTTACGGTGGTTTCGTCGCGTGCTCGGAGCCGATGCGGGCGCTGCTGATCAACCGCGCCCGCGCCTTCATCTACACGACCGCGCCGCCGCCCGCCGCCGTGGGCGCAGCACTGGGCGCGCTCGCCCTGCTGGAAGAAAATCCCGGTTGGGGCACGGAGCTGCTCCGGCGCGCCGGCCTGTTCCGCGACGCGCTACGCGCCGCCGGCCTCGACGTGATGCAGTCGGCGAGCCAGATCATTCCGATCCAAGTCGGCGCGAATGCCCGCGCGCTGGAGCTGGCGGAGAAACTGCGCGCGGAAGGTTTACTCGTGGTCGCCATTCGCCCGCCGACGGTGCCGGAAGGCACCGCGCGCCTGCGGCTCTCGGTGACGCTTGCGCACAGCGAGAGCGAGCTCGCTCGCGCCGCGGATATTACCAGGCGCATCTGTTGGGTGTAGCCGCGTTCGTCAGAACGCGGCGGACAGTATCGCATACCGCGCCACCAGACTCACTGGATCGTGGTCTTGGTGATCTTGAGCAACGTCTTCCACATCTTCTCCGGCGTGGTCGCCTCCAGCATCTTCTTGCGGTTCTCTTCCTTCTCGAACGTGCGGGCGAGGCCGGAGAGCAGCTTGAGGTAGAACGCGCTGGCCGCGGTCGGGATGGCCATGAAGAAGATGATCTTGCTGGCGCCCTTCGCGCCGTTGCCGAATTTGACGCCCTTGGGCGCGAGGCCCAGCGCGAGGGTCAGGCCGCCACCCTCGACGCCGCGGACGTGCGGGAAGGCCAGGTTGTTTTCGACCGCCGTGCTGACAATGGCCTCACGCTTGAGCGACTCCTCGAACAGCTTGTTGCCATCATCCACGAAACCCTCGTGTTCGAGCTTCATGCACAGTTCGCGGATCACGTCGTCGCGCTCGCTGGAGACGAGTTGCGGGATCATCAGCTCCTGCGACGAGAACCGCTCGATGCCGATTTTCGGCGGCTCACCGCGCTTGGCCGCGGGCTGGCGCACGCGGCGCGCGAACGCCTCGCGGTAGTAAATCATGCGCCCGCAGGTCGGGCATTGGTGCAGGTTTTCCGCTGCGTGAACGGTGTGGACGAGGCTGACCGGCAGCGACATGCCGCACGCGCTGCAGATGCCATTGGCAATCGGTACGATCGCGAGCGGGCCGCGCTCCTCGATGCGCTTGAAGCGTCCGGCGATATCCGGCGGCAGCGACTGGAACAACGTCTGGATGTTTTGTTCGAGCTGTTCGAGCCGCGCCTGCGGATTGGTGGCCACCTGCTGCGCACGAGCGGCCAGCAGTTCCTGGAGTTGGACGAGATCATTGATGATCTTATGCGTGGAGGCTCTCCGGCCGTTACGATTGGTGCCATTCTGTTCTGTGGTTTCCATGTGCTCTTTCTCCGTCGAAAAACGGTGGGGGCTTGTTCGTAGCCCGGCCCGTTGTAACAGTCACCCGCCAGAATGCAACCCCGGAATTTACTGCCGTGTGTAGGATAATCCGGACAGCGACAGGAATAGGCGGACCGTTTTCATGGTTCGGGAAAAACCGCCAACCGAATTTCCAAGGCTTGGAAAAGCAGCGGCAAAATTGTCCAAGCCTTGGAAAAAAAACCGCGCGCTTTTCCAATCCCTGGAAAAACGGCGGTTCCGGTTTCCAACCCTTGGAAACCGCTCACTCGAACGCGAGGCCGTTCTGCTGGCCGACGGCGATGATGTGGTCGCGCGCGCCGGCGTAGTCCTCCGGCTTGGCGAGATGCTCCAGCATCAGCGGCGGCGGCTCCGGCATCTGCGCGAGGCGCTTGAGGTAGGTGGCGTAGTCGAGCGCGCCCTTGCCCGGCGCGACTTCGCGGAAGTGGACGTTCATCTCCACGTCCCACGTCAGGTCCTTGGCGTGGCAGCTCGCGATCCACGGGCCGAGCTTGTCGAAGCACTCGTTCAGCAGCGCCGCGTTGCGGAAGAACTTCTCCGGCGAGTTCACCGCGTTGCAGGGATCGAGGTGGACGCCGAAGCCCGATCGGTCCACCGCCTTGATCATCCGCAGATAGCAGTCGGCCGTGTCCGGCATCGCCCAGCCCATCATCTCGTAGGTGAACTTCGCGCGCTTCGGCTTGACGGCGTCAATG
>CAZAAF010000605.1:0-2825 GCA_964482575.1 uncultured Verrucomicrobiota bacterium
CCACCGCTGTCAAAAGTGATGCCTTTGCCTACCAGCGCGATGGGTTTCTGGTTTGGCAGCGTCACGCGGAAATCCGTCAGCGCGTCGCCCCAACCGGTGCGATACGGCGGATGCACGTTCAGTGCGTGTCGGGATTCACCACGGTCGGCATCCGAGATGGACACGTTGCAACCCGTGGCTACATCGCTGCCGTGCCATCCGACAGGTTTGACCGCCGGCGGTTGGTTGTGGACGGCAATGGTCGTTTGTGAGGTCTTCAACGTGAGCAGACTCAGCGGTCCGCGCCGCGGCACAAGTGCGACTTCCGGTACGGTTGTTTTTGCCCCGGCCGCCAGTGCCTCGCGGGACACGGACAGGATCAGGATGGCGTGCGCCGTCTGCGGCTGGCCTTTCGCCACGCGAAACTCGACGCGCGCATGGACCGGGTAAAGGACCGCATAGGTGCCCGCGCCGGCCACAACGGCGAAGGACAACGTCTGCGTGGACTTCGGTGCGAGCGTGAACTTCCGGACCGCTTCGCCTTCGACTCGCCAGTCGTCGGTCACCGATACACGTACCACGCCGGAGACCGGCTCGTCGGCGGTGCTGGCAAGCGTGACAGGAACAGCGACGGATTTGTTCAAGGCGTTCACCTCGCCGGGATCAGCGATGCTGACGGTCAGCGGTCCGGCAGTGTCGCGTGGTGGTGTGAATGCCGGCGCCGATGTGATGGCGGACAGGAGCAGGGTGATTCCCATCAAGGGACGGAGCGAACAGAGTGTTTTCATGGCGTTTTCGTGAATAGGAATCTTAACGACCTCGTTTTGGCGAAGTCACGCCCGAATGCACCACCCCCAAAGTCGTATTCGATCCGGGCCAGTCGTTACGGAAACGTAACTTTTGTTCATGCGCATCCCGTGCGAATCTGGTGCGGGTTGGGAACGCCAACACGCTCAACGAACAGGAACGGCACGATGCATATGACGATTGACACCTTGGAGTCCGGTATCCGTTGCATTCGGTTGACGGGTCGTCTGGACATCGCCGGCATGCAGGCGGTGGACCTCCAGTTCACGTCGCAGGTGGCTGGCAGCAGGCAGTCCGTGCTCGTGGACATTTCGGGCGTGGATTTCATCGCTTCCATTGGCATCCGCATGCTTTTCACCAACGCGCGGACGTTGGCTCTCCACGGCGCGCGGATGATTCTGGTTTGCCCGCAGCCCGTCGTCGAGCAGACGTTACGGCTCGCCGGCGTGGGCTCGATTGTGCCGATTCAGCATGACCTCGCCGCCGCCGAACAATGGCTGGCCGCGGGCAGGAACTGAGCCTTGCGCCGGGGTGCGTTCACACCCGCAACCTTGCCAGACGCCGTTTGCACGGTATGATGCAGCCCGCATGTTTCGCGTCTTGTGCCAACTCGCGGGGTTGTTGCTTGCCTGCGCCGTTTCGGCCATGGGCCAGGTGCCTCCGACCGGGTTCAACGTTCGCCTGCCGTCCGGACTCACCATCGAGCCGGGCAGCGCCGCCGACGTCAGCGCCCTGATGGATCGGCCGGACAGTGCCGGCCGGCCCGCGGGAACCCACGGGTTGTTGAAAGCCGCGCCCGATCGGTTTGAGTTCGAGGACGGTCAGAGCGTTCGCTTCTGGGGGCTGAACTGGCCGGCCGGGCAACCGATGCCCTTGGCCGAACGCGCCATGGAAACCGCCCGGAGGCTGGTTCGTCAGGGATTCAATCTGGTGCGCTTGCCGTTGCCGCCCGCGGGCGATGCATCGGCAACGGTTGCATTTGAACAGTTTTTCGGTTGCCTGCGCGCCAACGGCATTTACCTCGACCTGCTGGTGTCCAGGGATACCAACCAAATCGCAAAGGTCAATGCGTTCACCCACATCGCGCCACGCGAGGATTTTGGCATCGCATTTGGAGAAATCGTCGGCCCGCCGTCTGTGGCGGACGCACTGCGCCGGAGCGGCTGGCGTCAGCCGCTGGGAGCCGGGCCCATGCGCAACGTGCCGGAAGTGACGGCGGCGCAGACGCTAGATTTTCTGTCCCAGGCCGCCAAGTGGGACCACAGCGCGCCGATGGTAAAGGACTCGCGGACCCTTTTTGGCGCGATGGTTTTGGCGCGGCGGCCGGCCGGCCGCACGTGGTCGGTGCGTGGAGCGATGCCGTTGCGAATCCCTATCGGACGGAACTGCCGCTGTGGACGGCGGCCACCGCCGGCTTCCAGAAGTGGACGGGTGTTTATGTGGCCGGCGACGCGCCGTCTGCCGGTTCGAATGCAGCAACGCCCGACATTGTCGCGTGGACGTGGGCGCCGGCGAGTGCGTTGCTATTCCTGCGGGGCGATGTCACGCCGGCGAAAAGCCGGATGTTGTTTCGCCTTGCATCCAAGGCCGAATGGCGGGCTGGCGATGAACCGTTCGCGGCGGCCGCCGGACTTGGGATGGCGCGGTTTACCTGTGAGATCGCACCTTCCAACACGATTGGATGGCTGGTCCTCGGCGGCACGGAGATGGATGGGGTTGCCGCCCTCAATCCGCGCACGTCCGATACCGGCGAGATCATCCATGACCGGCAGGCTGGACAGGTGAAAATCGACACGCCCTGTACGCAGGCCGTCATTGGTTTTTGGGGGAAGAAATTCATTGAAACGCGCGACCTGAGGTTTTCGCTGACCAACGGCACGTTTGCCGCCGTGGCGCTCACCAGCCTCGACGGCCAGCCGATCACGAAGAGTCAACGCCTGCTGCTTACCGCCACCGGCCGGGCGGACCCGTCGGGCGCGCCCGGGTTGGAGCCGGTTGCTGGCGAGTTCTCGCTGCGCTGGCTGGTGCCGAGCCAGCAC
>CAZAAF010000606.1:0-2812 GCA_964482575.1 uncultured Verrucomicrobiota bacterium
CGAACCCCGCCGGTCGCTTCTCCCCACTCCGGACGGCCTCCGGCGGCTTCCCCGTCGCTCCTCCAGCACCCTGCCCCAGCCCCCCCCTTCTCAGTCGCCCACATAAAACAAATGGTTTGAGGCTGCTCTGTCAACCAACCCCACGGTCTGCCCCCCATCAATTAATGGGGTGCAAACAAAAACCCTGAAGCCTGTTCTTTGAAATTTTCCACCCCTCATTCACTCTCAGAACCTCGTTTGTGCCTTTTCCCTCGGTCGCGTTGATTCCTGCAGACCAACCCGGATACAAGGCACGTCGCCGTTTCCATCGGGTGAAAACAACTACAGCGCCTCAAACGGCCGGCGCGTCCGCTCCCCCTCGTCACCGAGTGTCACGGCCTCGATGCCCGACTCCACAGCCCTGCTCACTTCAGTCTGGCATTGCCCTTGGGCGAGCCGTATAAGCACCGCCCTGTATTATGACGATCACCAAGTTTTGGCTTTATGCCACCGTCGGGCTGCTGGCGCTGCCCTCGGCGATGGTTTCGTTGAAATCCACATTGATGTATGACGACCAACGGGCCGCGCGCGCCATGCGATACATCGGGTCCTTCTCGGATGTCACCAACATAGCCCGCCAGTCCCATCCGTTGCGTCAACTCTCCATCGGCCTCGAAACCGCGATTTGGGAAACCGACTCCATGGGGTTCCATGCGACGAATCTGGTGCTCCACGCGCTCACCGCGATGACCCTGCTGGTGCTGCTGCGCCGGTTGCTGGACAGTCACCCGGCGGCGGTGTGGGCAGCGGGACTGTTCGCCGTGATGCCCATCGGGGCGGCGGCGGTCGGTGTGGTGGCGCATCGCAACGAGATCCTCGGCCTGTTGTTGATGCTGCTGACGTGTCTCGCATGGATGCGGCCGCAACGCGGCTGGGGCGCCTGGGGCGCCGGCGGCATCTGTGCCCTGCTGGCCACGGTCGAAACCTCCATGTCGCTCCTGCTGCCGTTGTTGTTGATCGCTTATGACTGGCTGTTGCTGGCACCGGTACCGCCGGACCGTCTGCGGCCCCGCCGGGTGGAAACTGGCGGAGCAGCCCTCGCCCTGGTGGCGGTCCACCTCACCTATGCCAGTTGGTTCAACCGCTTCGGCATCGGGCAACTCGAAAGCTGGGAGGTCATTCCCGCCTGGAGCGAGTGGCCCATCCGCCTGTTGCGGGACTGGCCGGCGGGCGTGTGGACGGCGCTGCGCTGGCTGGTGATTCCCCTGCCCTTCGATTACGACCACGGTCTGACGCCGGCCTCCATGCTGGCAACGCTGACGGGAATCGTTGTGATCTTCGCGCTCGGCACGGTCGTCTGGTCGCAGGCACGGACGCGACCCCGGCTCGCGTTTGGCGCAGCGTGGCTGCTGGCGGGTTGCGCGGTGGCGCGTTGAATGTCCTCCGCCACCATTACGGGGCGATTTACGAGAGCGAACTGTATCTGGCAGGCCCGGGCCTCTGTCTGCTCGGCGGCATCGGCATCGGTCACCTCTGCAAACTGAAGTGGGGCACCCGGCAGTTCTGGATCGAGGTCGCCGCCCTGGCGCTGGTGGCGGTGGCGCTGGGCGCATGGAGCAACTGGCGTGCCCTGC
Organism: uncultured Verrucomicrobiota bacterium; assembly: GCA_964482575.1. Taxonomy (GTDB): domain Bacteria; phylum Verrucomicrobiota; class Verrucomicrobiia; order CAIQCK01; family CAIQCK01; genus CAIQCK01. The sequence continues at coordinate 1,614 of CAZAAF010000606.1, forward strand.
AGTACGGGTCGCAGGCACAAATGCTCTCCACCACGCTGTCGAACCATCCCGACTCGGGACTTGCGCATCTGGAGATGGGACGTCATTGCATCAATCTGGTCAACCAGCCCCCCAACAACAAGGTCGCGCGCATCCTGGCCGAGAAGGAATTCCAGAGGGCGTGCGACTTTCATTGGGAATACTACGAAACCTACGGCAACCTTGGCGAGATGGCCATGAGCCAGCACGATTACACGCGCGCCGAAAGCTGCTACCGGCAGGCCCTGACGTTGAATCCCGAGGGGCCCGGCGCCCGGTTGCGGCTCGGCAACGCCCTCCACGGCCAGCAACGCTTTGCGGCCGCGCGCGAGGTTTACCAGCAGTTGCTGGCCGAACGCCCGCGCCACATCGCCCTTTACCGGCTGATCGCCGACACATATGAAGCCGAAGGGCGGTTCTCCGACGCGAGGCGCTTTTCCGAACAAGCCCAAAGACTGACCGAGGAAGTCCGCCAACAGGAACTGGGACTTCAGCGCCAATCCGGCAAACCCGCCGAGGACGCCCCGCCGGTCGTCGCCCTGCCCGCCCGGAAGTAGCCGCACGACCCGTTACAGCTTCACCGCCGGCGCCTGTCGTTCGATGGCCGCCTCGACCTCGAAGAAGTCCGCGGCCTGGAACCCGAACGCGTTGGCGATGACCATCGACGGCACCGTCTGGCACCGCGTGTTGTAGTCGCGCACGTTGGCATTGTAGAACCGCCGCGCCGCCTGGATGCGGTCCTCGGTATCCACGAGCGACTGCTGGAGTTTCAGGAAATTCTCGTTCGCCTTCAACTGCGGATAGCTCTCCGCCACCGCGAAGAGCGACTTCAACGCCTGCACCAGGTGGTTTTCATCCACCGCCTGCGTCGAGGGCCGTCCCGTCGAGGCCAGCGCCGCCGCGCGCGCCTGCGCCACCGCCTCAAACACGCCGCGCTCGTGCGCCGCATAGCCGCGGACCGTTTCGACCAGGTTCGGGAGCAGGTCGTAGCGACGCTTCAACTCCGTGTCCACGTTGGCCCAGCTCTCGCGCACCAGGTTGCGCAGGGAAACAAGCTGATTGTAGAGGGCCATGATGACGAGCAACGGCACCATCAGGATGGCCACACCCACCAGCAGAGGAATGTATTCGTTATTCATGGGGTTCTCCTGTGGAAATGAAAAGCCGGATGCACCTGAAGC
>CAZAAF010000607.1:0-2805 GCA_964482575.1 uncultured Verrucomicrobiota bacterium
CATGGGCTTCCGGTTCGCCGCGCCTGGCGCGCGCCGGCCGGTTGGCTGCTGCCGTCTTTTCCGTTTCAATCCCCATGGGGTTTGACGCGTGTATCCTAACCGCTCGCCGCGTTTCGCGCACTTGTTTTGTTCAGCGACCCGCCGCCGCCTCCCGAAACGCCTCGGTGGCGAATATCAGCGGATAGAGTTTTTCAAAATACCAGAGTTTCGCGAAGTAAAATCCGATCGGCGACGGTTCGTCAAGTGTACCTTCGTCGAGTCGCGCCGCCAGCCAGCGCAACCCGCGCTGCACCATCGGCCCGTCGCCGTCGCTTCCGAGCAGCGCCGACACCGCCAGGGCGGTTTCCTCGACGCTCGAAGGCGCGCCCCTGGAGCCGCCCCAGCCACCGTCGTCGTTTTGCGCCGCGGCCAGCCACGCGCGTCCGCGTACCGCCGCCGGATCGTCGCTCATGCCGGGCACGCGGTACGCCGCCAGCACGCGCGCCGTGCCATGGACCGGGTTCTCCTCGCCGGCCACATGCTCGTTGCCGAACCAGAGCGGCAGCCACGAGCCGTCCGCCCGTTGCTCGCGCGCAAGATACCGAAACCCCGCGGCGATGGCCCGGTCCATTCTCTTTCCACCTTCCGCCCTCCGCCCTCCGCCTTCGTCCTTCCAGGCGTCGAGCGCGCGAATCACGTGCGCCGTCAGGTCCGCCCCGCTGCGGTCGAACGGCAGGTTGGTCCAGCCGCGGCAGAAGGTCGGCCAGCCGCCGTCGCGATTCTGCAAATCCAGCAGCCAGCGCACGCCATGCGCCGCCGCCTCGCGCGCAGCGTCGTTGAGCGGCAGCCGCTTCAACGCCAGCAACGCCCCCGGCGTGTCGTCCGCGTCGGGCACGCTGCCGGGCAGATGCGTCCAGCCCCAGCCGCCCGGCGCGGCGTTGGTGTAGGGATGCACCTCCCGGAACTGGCACGACAGAATCCAGTCGCGGGTCATCTCCAATTTCAAATCTCGAGTTTCAGATTGTTCGAAACCGGTCTCCGCGCACAGCGCGTTCACGCTCAGCGTCGTCAGCCAGCAGGAGAGGTTGCTGTCAATCGGCCAACTGCCGTCGGGCCGGACCGCGTTGACGAGAAACCCAACGGCTTTCCGCGCCACCGGATGGTCCGTGCGACCGCACGCCGCCAGCGCCATCGTGACAAAGCTGGTCAACGGGGTCGCCTCCAGGAACCCGCCGCCGGCCGGCTGGATCGATTCGAGCACGCGCAGGCTCTTCTCCACCGCCGCCGCGCGCAGGGCCCGAAGCGCGGGATTCTTGGGCGGACACTTGGCGAACCGCGCCTGGCCGATGGCGATCAGCGCGGGCAGGGCATAGCTCACCACCGGCAGCCGCAGCGCCGTGAAAAACCGCTGGGGCACGCAGGCCAGCTCGAACGGCAGTGCGTCCACCTCGCGCCAGTCGGCAAGGCCGGCCAGCGCGCAGGTCATCAGGATCGGCACGGCGAAGGGCTTGTCCTTGCCGTAGCGGGCACGGACCGCGGCGAGGCCGCCCGCGCGGGTGATGTATTTCCCGGCGCGGTCCAGACAGCGTGAATACTTCCGGGAGGCGCCGGCGATATGGAACGCCGAGCGCACGAGCATCGTCGTGGAAATGTTGCTGCGGCTCTTCGGCGTGTCGCCCCAGCCGCCGTCGGGGTTCTGGTGCGTGGCGAGATACTGGAGACCGTTGCGAATGAGCGTGGCGTGGGGTGCGTCGGGCGTGGAGCGTTCGGACACACACACCAGCGCGCAGACCGCCGTGGCTGTGGAGAGCGCGGACGTGGACAGCTCGCCGGGCCAGAATCCTTCCGCGTTGCGTCCGGCCAGCAGCTTCTCTCGTGCGATACGCCAGCACCGCTCGATGTCCGCATGGGCCATGGCGCTGTTCACACCGTGGCCTCGCGTTTGGGTTTCGGTTCCCACAGCTTTTTCGAGCCCCAGGCGAACTTCGCTCGCCATTGCACGGACTGGAGCCGGCCGGTCACCTGGATGAACAGTCGTTTGCTCATGCCGCTGCCGGCGCCCACCTGGTTGTCCCAATACATCCTCGGGATCCATTTGAAATTCAGCTCATACCCGAGCCGGAACAACCGCCAGTGATCGGGCGTCATGTCCGCGATGGTGAACGGCTTGCCGTGCTCCGGCAACACCGGCGCATGGAAGATGGGGAAGACGCAGAGTTTCTCGTGATACAGCCGCTCGAGCAGCCGGACGGTCTGGCGCACATCCTCGCGCGTCTCGCCGGGCAGGCCGAGGATGACGCTGATGAACGGGAAGAAACCGGCGCGCACCATCCGGCGGCAGGTCTCCTCGCACAACGCCGCCCAGTCGCCGGCCTTCCACGGACGGATTTTCCCGCCGCGCATGTTGCGTTCGAGCAACCCACCGCGGGCGGTCTCGACGCCGAGGTTGATCCAGAGATACCGGTGCTGCTGCCCCTCGGTCATGATGGAATACACCTCGCGCAGGTCGTCGTCGCTGTACCGCGCGGCGGAGATGATGTTGGCGTGGTCGAGCTGGATGAGGCGCAGCCCGCCCCGGTCCCGGATTTTCCGGACGAGCGACTTGACCGCGGCCGGGTTGACGCCGTTGACGTGGCCCGGCGTGCCGTAGCGGAAAAAATCCTCGCTGATGAGGACGATGTTGTTCACACCGCCGTCGAGATTGGCCTGCACGTCGGCCAGAATCGTCTCCTCCGGCAGGTGCGCCATGGGTTCGGCCGCCACGGTGCAGAAATCGCAGCCCTTGCCGCAGCCGCGGCTGATTTCGACGACGCCCATCGAGGTGGG
>CAZAAF010000608.1:0-2804 GCA_964482575.1 uncultured Verrucomicrobiota bacterium
GCGGCGTCCTCGCCGCGCTGGAGGGCGCGGTTGACGTCGGTGCGGAGGGGTTCGGGCAAACGGGCGATCTTACCGTAACGGCTCATGGGAGGGTTTCCTTTCGTAGCCAGCGGGGCAACAACATCGTATACAAATTTGGCGGGGAGAATATAGAGAACATTGCTTGTAACGTCAAGTGATATTTACTGCATTCGGCTGGGGAGGGGGGAAGACAGGATGAACAGGATTCACAGGATTGGGGAGAGCCACGGATGCGGAAAGGGGTAGCCGCGAATGGCGCGAATGAACGCGAAGGGGGAAGACAGGATGAACAGGATTTACAGGATGGGGGAAGGGATGGGCTTCGTTCCCATCCTGTCCATCCTGTTCATCCTGTCCCACTTCCCCGCGCCGCTCCTGGACGTCCTGTCCGCCACTCAGGCGCGGATCATGGTCAGCATCATCTTGAACCGGACGGGCGCCTTGAGGGCGTGCGGCTCATGGGCCGGCATGACGATGAACTCACCGGCTTTGACGCGGTGGACATGGCCGGAAATGGTGATGTCGGCCTCGCCTTCGAGAACGTTGATGAGCGCGTCGAACGGCGCGGTATGCTCGCTGAGGCCCTCGCCCGCGTCGAAGGCAAAGAGCGTGACGGTGCCGATGGCTTTCTTGACGATCTGCCGGCTCACGACCGAGCCGGCCTGGTACTCCACCATGCCGAGGGTGTTGAGGGCCCGCGCCTTGAGGCCGGCGGTTTCATCCGTGTTTGCTTTGATGTCCATGATGTATGTCTCCCAATCTGTTTCTGCACGGAATATAGCGCAGGTCCGGCCACTCCGGATTGACGGGGATCAACAATCGGGGCTCAAAAACGCCCCCCTCGTCTCCCTTTCGCATGAAGAACCGGGATTTTGATTGACCATTCGCCGTCTGCCCCCAAAGTAAGGGGCATGGGCACCGTTCCCATACGCATCCTGCTGGTCGAGGACAACCCGGACGACGCGCTCTTGTTGCGTCACACCCTGGGGGAAGGGCCTCGGAACCAGTTTGAAGTCATTCACGTCGAGAGCTTCCACGCGGCGGTTCAGGCCCTGCGTGGGCAGGCTTTTGACGCCGCCCTGCTGGACCTGCATTTGCCCGACAGCCGCGGGGTGGAAACCTATCTTCAGTTCCACCGTCACGCGCCGTCGATCCCGGTGGTCATGCTGACCGGACTGGACGACGAGACGACGTTCATGACCGCCGCCAAGGAAGGCGCGCAGGATTACCTGGTCAAGGGACAGTTCAACCGCGGCCTGATTGTGCGCGCCCTCCGGTACGCCATCGAGCGCAAGCGGCTGGAAAAGGACCTGGCCGACCATGCCCGCCAACTGCGCCAGCGGAACGAGCAGATGCAGGCCGACCTCGAACTGGCGCGCGAGGTCCAGTTGGCGCTGCTGCCACAGACGTTCCCCACCTTCCCGGTCGGCGTCGCCCCCCAGGACTCGAAGCTCGCTTTTTGCGGGCGGTACGAACCGGCGGCGGCCCTCAGCGGCGATTTTTACGACGTGTTTGCGCTGTCGGATTCCTCCGCGGGCGTGCTGGTGTGCGACGTGATGGGCCACGGCGTCCGCGCGGGCCTGCTCACCGCCATGATCCGCGCCTTGATGGGCGAACTGACCGCGCCCGCCGTGGGGGTGGCGACGGACCCGGGCCGGCTGCTTGCGCAAATCAACCGCGGCCTGACCGGCATCCTGAAGCAGACGGGCATGTCCCTGTTCGTCACGGCGTTTTACCTGGTGGCAGACGCCGTGAACCAGCGTATCCGCTGGGCCAACGCCGGTCATCCGAGCCCGCTGCACGTGCGGCGCAGCCGCCACACCGTCGAAACGATCGGCCAGGACCGCAAGCCCGGGCCGGCGCTGGGATTGTTTGAAAACGCCGTCTTCGAGACCTTTGAGCAACCCGTGGCCGGAGGCGACCTGATCATGCTGTTCACCGACGGTCTCTTCGAGGTGGGCGGTTCCAGCGGCGAGCTGTTTGGCGAGAAGCGGTTGCAGGAAACCGTGCAACGCCATCTCGCCCTGCCCACCCAGGGCCTGTTCGATGCGGTGCTCGCCGAGGTCCGGCAGTATTCGCAACCGCGCGAACTGGCGGACGACATCTGCCTGGTCGGGATGGAAGTCGCCCCCGACTGAAGATAATCGGTACGGAGGAAGAGCTGGCGGTGCGTGCGAAGATGCCGGCTTGGGATTGACAGGCTGGCGCCGGAGAGTCAACATGCGCCGCGGAACGGATTGGAAGGGCATCCGGCCCAAGGCGGTGCGCATGCCTGGCGGCATTCAAGGCGTGCAACTGAAGGAACGACCATGGATAAGAAACGCATTTTGGTGGTGGACGACGAAGTCGGTTTCACCCGGATGGTGCGGTTGAATCTGGAGCAGACCGGCGTCTATGACGTCCGCGAGGTCAACGAAGGCAAGATGGCCCTGGTGGCCGCGCGGGAGTTCAAGCCGGACCTGATCCTGCTCGACGTGGTCATGCCGGACATGGATGGCGGCGATGTGGCCGCCGCGTTCCAGATGGACCCGCTCCTGAGAAACGTCCCCGTGATATTCGTCACCGCCGTCGTGCACAAGCGCGAGGCGGGCACCGCCGGCATGGTCAGCGGCGGCGCGCTCTTCCTGGCCAAGCCCGTGGATGCCGCCGAATTGATCGAAGCCATCGAAACCCACATCCGCAAGCCCAAGGCGTAAGCGGTACGCAGGCTCAAACCGCGGTTGGCGCCCTCGTCCCCGAAGGCGCCGTTTCTCTTACTACGACTGTGGTTGTACCGCCTTCGG
>CAZAAF010000609.1:0-2790 GCA_964482575.1 uncultured Verrucomicrobiota bacterium
ACGATGAGATCGCACAGCTTCTCACCTCGAACCCGCGCGCGGCCGCGGACGACGGCGTGGCGTGGGTCCGCGAGTTATGCGCGGCGCTGAAGATCGCGCCGCTGCGCAGCTACGGCGTCAAGACCAGCCATTTCCTGGTGTTGATCGAAAAAGCCGCCGCCGCCAGCAGCATGAAGGGCAATCCGATTCCGTTGAGTCCGCCGGAATTGCGCGGGATTTTGGAGTGCAGTATTTGAAACAGGTGTGACTGGCTGGTTTTGGGGATGTGAGTCGGACCTGCCACGGGGTGAGATAGCCGCAAAAAATTGATTGCAATCGGGCCGTCTCTCACTAAGAGTCCATGGCCCCGGTTGGGGGTGTAGCTCAGTTGGTAGAGCGCCTCGTTCGCAACGAGGAGGTCAGGGGTTCGAATCCCCTCACCTCCACCAACCGGAGTCCGTCTTCCGGCGGTGGGTGGAAGTGCTTCCTGCTGGCCCGCCTTCCTGTGGATTCCCTGAAAAGACAAAACGCGGATCGAAATCCCCGGGCTGCCCTTTGGCCCCCGGACCGCTGATTTCGAATCCACGTTAACTACCGTCTGTCAGGTTGGGATAAGATAAACCCTGGATGGAGTTTTGCAAGTGGCGCCACCGCGAGAGGCCTTTTTCCCGCAGCCATGGAAACCGCGCCTGTCGTGAAGGGGGCCGGGACAGCGACCGGCAAGTGACAAAACCATTCTCTCAGGGTTTGGGGCCAAACCTGATAATGACGCCCCCGCGTGATGACTTCTTGAATCTCTAAAGCGTAGCCGAGGTCCCTTTTTTCCTTAGCTTGCGGATGATGACGGTGGTTACGACGATGAGCAATGCCGTCGCGATGTATGCACCTTGGTGGACTTGTCCCACCCAATGAACCCAACCGTTCATATAGGAGAGAACCATGGCGGCTAACACGATCAGGACGAGGATCGTGATGTAACTCGTCTTCATGTTCCGAGTTTATTACGGCCTCTTGCAGGCCATCCAGACAAATATGGAAACCCGTGTGCGCCGGCGTCCGGCTCTTCAATGTTTGGCGGTAATGCCGAGGCCTAGCATGGGCACAAGGTCCTTCGCCTCGGTGACACCGTAATTGAAGATGATGAAGCCGTGTGTGTCGTGCTGGCGGGTGATGTTGATCTGGCCAATCGTGCGGTCGGCGCCCAGCCGCGAACTGGAGGCGCTGACGCCAATACCGGGATAAACCGGCGTTTTTCCGACCCAGTCTTTCTGGAGCGCGATCCATGTATCAAACTGCCGGTCGCTCTCCGTGTAGTCCATCGGGCAGACGAAATCGAGCCAGCCCTGGTCGCACCAGAGTTTCCAGTCCTGGCCGACGCCATCGCGGTCGGTGGCCCAGTTGCGGAAGACGGCGGCGGAGATCTTGATCCTGGGTTTCAACGCGCGCGCCTGCTCGCTGACGGCTTTGACGACGGCGGTGATGTTGCTGCGGCGCCAGTCCAGCCACTGTTGGCGGAACGGGCCGTTGGCCAGGGCATCCTGGGGCCAGTTCTTGATCTCGACACCGGCAGCCTTCGCGAACCGCTCGCGGCAGCCGGCGCAGAAACAGTGATCGCCATCGGGATAGCGGATGTAGTCGAAATGGATGCCATCCACATCATAATTCCGTGCCACTTCGACCATCGCGGCGGTCTCCAGCTTCTGATTGTCCGGGTGCGACGGGCAGAGCCACGGCTCTTCCTTGCCCTTCGAGTTCGCCTGCAGGCGGCCTTCGCGGCGCATCCGCTCGATGAATTCCGCCGGCACGCGATGGCCGGTGTTCCAGTTCACCTTCCAGACGTGAATCTGGATGCCGTGCTTTTTGCAGGCGGCGAGGCACTTCGCGATCTGGTCGCCCTTCTCGGCCACATCCAGTGCCACGGGCAGGACCTGGCTGTTGTAGAACGCCACGCCGCCCCAAAGCATGTTCGGGAAAATGGCGGTGAACCCGTTGTCGGCGAGCTGTTGGATGGCCTGATCCCAATCCATGCCGTCGACGCCGAAGGCGCTGTGGCACCAGAACGCACGAAACTCCCCGCGCAGCGGCTGTTGCGCCATGCAGAACGCCTCGGACAGACGTTGCGTCGCCGCAGCGGCTTTTTCCGAGGCTTCGACGTATTTTTCCTTCACGCCGAGGGCCACGGCTTCATCGCGGAGTTTGCGCGCCGACTCCAGTGCGTCCTTGGCCTTCCGGTTGCTTTTCGCGGTTTTCGTGATCAGCGCGGCGGCTTCGTCGAACGTCTTGCAGGGGCCGATCTGCCCGATGCGCGCAATCCCGGCGTTGGTCGTCTGCCACCACAGGTCGGGGCACAGATGGCCCGCCATCGCGAGCAGCATGCGGCGCTTGTTGACAAGATCATCGCCCAGCAGGACATGGGTCATCAGGATGCAGTTGTCGGAGGCGATGACAGCGGCGTGGCCGGTGGACTGGCCCTTGTCGTCGAGCCATTCGGCCAGCACGCGGTTGGTCCCGGCAACGGCTTTCGCGTCATGGATGTTCCACGAGCGCTGGCCGACAATCGGCGGGGCACCGGGCAGGGCGCCATCGGCAAAACGGATGGCGGAGAAATCACCGGGCTGCTTCGCCTTGAGGTGGGCGCCGGTTTGAATCTTCACGACGGGCTGGAGTTTGGACGGCAGGGCGTAGAAGGCGAGCACCTTGCCGCCGCCGTTGAGGAATCGGGTCAGCACGTCGGCTGCGGCGTCAGGCAGGCTCGGGTTGTGCGGCAGGATGACGAGCTTGGCCTTGGCGAGCCGTTCGGTGGTGAGGTCG
>CAZAAF010000610.1:0-2787 GCA_964482575.1 uncultured Verrucomicrobiota bacterium
CGATGAAAAAGGTCATCAGCCGCCTGCTTGTGTGTGCGTTCCTGGCCCTGCCGCTGCTGGCGAACGGCCAGGCCAACGGGAGCCGGATCTACGCGTTCCCCAACGGGTCCCAGCCCAAATACGAAATCCGCGGCAAGTACCTCTACGAGTATTCCAAAGGCTCCAAGCCGGTGTACGAGATACGGTGACGGGACCTCTTGTTCCCGGCTTGACGTTCCGGCCGGGTTCGCGGAAGCTGGTTTCATCGAAAACAGAACGCACGCATCCTGATATCACATGAAACATGTTTGGATACTCACCCTCGCCCTCGGCCTGGTGACGGGCTGCGAGGCGAAAGACCCATCGGCAACCGCCAACAAGAACTCCACTATGAACCTCAGTCCCGGCGAACAATTCCTCGCAGACAATGCCAAGAAGCCCGGCGTGAAGACCACCGCCAGCGGCCTCCAGTATCTGGTGATCAAGTCCGGCAACGGACCGTCGCCGAAGAAGAGTGACGGCGTGAAGGTGCATTACCATGGCACGCTGATCAACGGGAAGGTCTTTGACAGTTCCGTCGAGCGCGGCGAACCGATCACCTTCCCCGTCGGCGGCGTGATCCAGGGATGGGTGGAGGCGCTGCAACTGATGAAGGTGGGCGACAAGTGGAAGCTGTTCATCCCGGCCAACCTGGCGTACGGCAACCACAGCCCCGGCGCGGGCATCCCGCCGAACAGCGTGCTGGTCTTCGAGGTGGAACTCCTCGGCATCGAGAAGTAAGCCGGCAGGAAGCTCCGCGAAGCCGGGACTTTCGGAAAGATCCACGGATTTCACGGATTCCACGGAATCGGCGGATGGAACAGCCGCGAAGATGCGAAGATACCTCCCAAGGCCTTCCCGTCTTCCCTGTTCAATCCCGGTTCCAGGTTCCTGTATTGCGTGATGAACCCAACTGATGTGAATACACCGCCACCATCGCCGCCGCCGCATCCGCGCGATCCCTTGCACGGGATGACGCTGGAGAACATCCTCAAGCAACTGGTGGCGTGGTATGGCTGGCACCGGATGTCGAAACGCATCCCGATCCGGTGTTTCATGTTCGAGCCGACGGTGAATTCCAGCCTCAAGTTCCTGCGAAAGAATCCCTGGGCGCGCCAGAAGGTGGAGGCGATGTACGTCGCGGGGGAAATGAAACGACGCCGGGAATCCGCCCCACCGCCGAAGGAGGCCTCGCCCGATGGAAAATGAAAGCGCACCGCTGCTGGACTGGTTGTTGCGGCGGCATCCCGACACGCCCAAGACCCGCGCGAAACAATGGATCGCCGCGGGACGCGTCAGCGTCCACGGCGTCATTCTCCGCAAGCCGCACCAGGTCATTCCCGACCCGGGCGACGCGCTGGAGCTGGGTGGCCGCCACGCCAGCACGCTGAACTGCGGTACCGGCTGGCAGATTCATCCGCGCGTCTCGCTACTCTTCCTGGATACCGCGCTGGCCATCGTCAACAAGGGGCCGGGCGTCATTTCCGTGCCGGCGCCGAATGCCGACCTGTCCGCGTTGAGCATCCTGGCGGACTTCCTGGCGGGCAAACTGCGGGCGTTGAACCGCGGCGTGGCCGGCCGGAGCCTGCCACCGGTCTATCGCAAGCTCGAGCCCCTGCCCGTTCATCGCCTCGACCAATACACGAGCGGCGTCTTTTGCATGGCGACGAACCCGGACGCGCGGCACCATCTCATCGAACAGCTCAAGGCCCACACCATGCGGCGCGAGTACGTGGCGTTTGTCATGGGACGCGCGCGCGCGCCGAAAGGCACGTGGCGGCAATGGTTGAAACTGAGCCCGGACGAGCTGCGGCAGCATGTCCTTTCCGAAACGCAGCCCAAGACCCCCGATCCCGAGGCGCAGGAAGCCATCACGCACTACGAGGTCATCGCCGAATATCCGCTCCGCGGCGGGAAGGATGTGGTGACCAAACTGCGGCTCCGGCTGGAGACGGGCCGGAAGCATCAAATCCGGGCGCAGGCCGCCCACGCCGGGCTGCCGCTGGTCGGCGACCGCGTGTACAACCCCGCCTATCGGGGACGGGAGCAGGCCCGGGCGGTCCTCGAGTTTCCGCGGCAGGCGTTGCACGCCGAAGTCCTCAGCCTCGAACATCCGGCGCATCCCGGCAAGCGCATGAGCTGGACCGCCGCGTTGCCCCCGGATCTCCGCCAGTTGGAGAACTCCCTGCGTTCCCGGCAGATTTAGGCGGGGAGAAGGCGGTGTAGCCACAGATGGAACACGGACGAAACACGGATGGCTGCGGGAAGTGTTTGAGGACGATCTAACGCCACTCCTGCAGTTCGAGGATATTCCCCTCGGGGTCGCAGACATAGATGGCCAGCAGCGTGCCCTCGCCGGGAATCTCCAGCGTGACGAGTGGACTGAAATCCCGGCCGCCCCACGCGTGGACTTCTTTCCGCTTCGCCTCGACGTCCGGCACGATGAACGCCAGGTGCGTGAAACCGGGCCGCATCACCGTCGGCGGTTGCGCCGGTTCGCCCTTGTTGAACTGGAACAGTTCCAGCGTGGGGCCGTTCTCGCCGCCACCCGGCAGCCGCAGGTGCTGTCCCTGCACATGAGAATCCTTGACGCCCGTCAAGGCGTCCACGATGGGCCCTTTGCGGTCGCGCTCGACGCCCACCGGCACGCAGCCGAACACCTCGCAATAGAATTTCTTCAGTGCGCGCCAGTCCCGGGCCGTCAGGCTCGTGTGGCCATAACGAATGGATGTGTTGGTGCTCATTCGATTTTTTCCAACATCAGGTTTG
>CAZAAF010000611.1:0-2780 GCA_964482575.1 uncultured Verrucomicrobiota bacterium
AAGTGGAACATGGGCTGGATGCACGACGTGCTCGACTATTTCAACAAGGAGGCGGTGTATCGGAAGTACCACCAGAACAACCTGACGTTCGGGCTGGTGTATGCCTTCTTCGAGAACTTCGTGCTGGTGCTCTCGCATGACGAGGTGGTGCACGGCAAATGCAGCCTGTTCAACAAGATGCCCGGCGACGACTGGCAGAAGTTCGCCAACCTCCGCCTGCTGCTGGCGTTCATGGCCGTCCATCCCGGCAAGAAGATGCTCTTCATGGGCGCAGAACTCGGCCAGTGGAAGGAATGGGATTTCGCCCACAGCCTCGACTGGCACCTGCTCGACTACGACCGGCACAAGGCCCTCCAGCGCACCGTCAAGGACCTGAACCATTTCTACCGCGCCGAACCGGCGTTGTGGGAACAGGACCACACGAACCACGGGTTCGAGTGGATTGATTTCCACGATGCCGAGAGCGGCGTGATCACGTTTCTGCGCCGCGGCAAGACGGCGGAGGAACCGGTCATCTGCGTCTTCAACTTCACGCCGGTGGTCCGCAAGGATTACCGCGTCGGCGTGCCCGAGGGCGGTTTCTACCGGGAACTGTTCAACACCGACGCGGGCTTTTACGGCGGCAGCGACGTGGGCAACGCAGGCGGTGCGGTGGCCGAGCCGGTGGAACAGGCCGGACGTCCGTTCTCGATCAAGATCACGCTGCCGCCGCTCGGCGCGCTGATGTTCAAACGCTCCGGCCTCCCCACCCTGCCCGTCCCGGCGCCGGCCACGGAAACCCGCGATGCCTCTTAACGAACGGCTCGTCTTTCTCCGGCAGTTTGTCCGGAACTTCGCGCACACCGGCGCCGTCACCGCCAGTTCGCGGTTCCTGGCGCGCGCCATCACCGACCACGTCCGGCCGGGCCATGCGCCCGTGAAAATCCTCGAGGTCGGCGGTGGCACCGGCGCGTTCACGCGGCGGCTGGTGAAACTGCTGCGCCCCGGCGACAAGCTTGTCGTTTACGAGATCAACGAGGAATTCGCCGCCCTGCTGCGAAAACGATTCGGCGGCAACCCGCAGGTGGAGATCGTCTGCGCCCCGATCCAGGCCATCGAACTCAAGCCGACGTTCGACTTCATCGTGGCCGGCCTGCCGCTGAACAACTTCCCGCCGGAACTGGTCACCGACATCCTTGAAACGCTCCGCGGGGTCGCCAAACCCGGCGCCACGGCCAGCTTCTTTGAATACGCCGCCATCCGCCGGCTCAAGTCGCCGTTCGTCAACAAGGCCGAGCGGGAGCGTCTCCGCCGCGTGGCCGCCGTCATGGCCGGATTCTTGCGCCACCATCACATCCGCAGCCGTTTCGTCCTCTTCAACGTCCCGCCCGCCTTTGCCCGGCAGTTGAAGTTCCACTGAACCGGAACGACTCCGTCGATCTGGAGAGTGTGAAGCGCGCCACCGCTTCGGGAAAAACCCGTTGCAACAGGGCGTGGCGTCCCTTAAATTCGTCGGATTCGGTTTTTGGCAGGACAGAGCTTATGGGTATGACATTGACAGAGAAGATCCTCGCCCGCGCCAGCGGCAAGGCGAGGGTGTATGCCGGCGAAAACGTCTGGGTGAGCGTGGACATCCTCCTGACGCATGACGTGTGCGGGCCGGGCACCATCGGCGTCTTCAAACGCGAGTTCGGCAAGGACGCGAAGGTGTGGGACCCGAAGAAGATCGTCATCACGCCCGACCACTACATTTTCACCACGGACGCGCTCTGCAACCGCAACGTGGACATCCTCCGCGATTTCGCGCGCGAACAGGGCCTGCCGTATTTCTACGACATCATTGACGACCCGAACGGCCATTGGAAGTTCGACGCCTCGCGCGGGCCGCTCGCCCGTCAGCACGGTGACAGCTATGTCGGCTTCTGCCACACGGCGCTCCCGCTCAAGGGCCACACGCGCCCCGGCGAGGTGCTCCTCGGCACGGACAGCCACACCTGCACCGCCGGCGCGTTCGGCGAGTTCGCCACGGGCATCGGCAACACCGACGCGGGCTTTGTCATGGGCACCGGCAAGATTCTCCTCAAGGTGCCGGAGACCATGCGGTTCTGGTTCGAGGGCGTGCTCCAGCCCGGCGTGATGGCCAAGGACGTCATCCTCCATGTCATCGGCGAAATCGGTTTCGACGGCGCCACCTACCGCGCGATGGAGTTCGTCGGTCCCGGCGCATCGGCCATGAGTGTGGACGATCGCATGTCCATCGCCAACATGGCCATTGAGGCCGGCGGCAAGAACGGCATTTTCGAGGCGGACCAGAAGACGTTCGACTACGTCAACGAACGCATCGCGGCCAACGGCACGAAGAAGGAGTACGAGGCCGTGAAGCCGGACGCGGATGCCACCTACGTGTACAACAAGAAGTTCGATCTCTCGAAGCTCGAACCGACCGTGGCCTGCCATCCCAACCCCGGCCAGCGCAAGCTCGCGCGGGAGATGGGCGATACGACGCTCGACCGCGCCTATATCGGCTCCTGCACCGGCGGCAAGACCAGCGACTTCGTCGCGTTTGCGCGCATCGTCAACGGCCGCAAGGTGGCCATCGACACCTTCGGCGTGCCTGCGACAACGCAGGTGGTGAAGGATTTGCGCGCGGTGAAGCTCGGCGCGAAGTCCATCTGGCAGGTGCTCGTGGATGCCGGCGTGCGGATGACGGAAAACGCCGGTTGCGCCGCGTGCCTCGGCGGTCCGGAAGACACGTTCGGCCGCGCCAACACGCGGTTGAAGTGCATCAGCGCCACGAACCG
>CAZAAF010000612.1:0-2776 GCA_964482575.1 uncultured Verrucomicrobiota bacterium
CCCCGCCGAGCCGTGTGGCCTTGCCCGTGCAACGGCCGGCGACGACCTTCGCAGCGGGTGCATCCACGGTGTAAAGCGCCGCCTCGCCGTCCCATGCGAGCTGTGAGCCACCGGTGCCGCTCTTGTCGGCGCCGAGCTTGCCGCCGGGCGTGAAGCGCACGGTCCAGCGATGCGTCAACAGGTCGCCGGACTCCACGCCGGCCTTCTTCCACGCGTCGCCCATCGAAACATGGTCGGCGGCGAGTGCCTCCACCTGGGAAGCCGGAAGGTCCAGCCGGGCCGTTCCGCGCGCCGGGGCCACGTCGCCGCGCCGGAACATCACCGCCGCCGCAGGCAGGAACGCGAGCTTGGCGGGATGCTGTTCGAGCATGAAATACCCTTCGATTTTTCCGGCGGTCCAGTTGGTGCTGCCATAGTCGAACTGGAAAAAGCCGTCCCAGTCCTGCGCCGCGGCGAAACTGGCGATCATCGGGAACATCTCCGCCGCGTAATGGCTCGGCGCGGGATGGTCGTACTCGCTGACGGTGAACGGCTTGCCGGCGACGCGATAGGCGGCGAGCCGCGCGAAATTGCCGCCGTCCTTCGCGGCGACCATCGGTGTGTTGGGAATCGTCCAGTCCATGCGATCCCAGGGACGCCGCGGAAAATGCGGGTGCTGCCAGTAGGCGTGCATGTCCACATAATCGTTGACCGATTCGCGGTAACAACCGGCCAGGCCGCCGTAGCTGGCCTGGGTGTCGATGATGTTGGCCTGGACGTGGAGTTCCTTTTTCAGGAACGCGCGCATCCCGTCGGTGTAGGCGCGCTCGGTCCCGGCCAGAAACCGTATCCAGTCGGCGTGCCGTGCCGTGCCGACGCCCCGTTCCCCGCTGGCGACCGTGCCGGCGTCGAGCGATTCGCCCGGACGCAGGCCGAGCGAGCCGCCGGACCGCAGCGTCACTTGTTTCAACTGGAACTCCCCGATGGGGCCGTTACCGAGCATGAGGCCGGCGCGCACCTGGCCGGGCTCCACGCGCCGGGCACGGAAGGTGTAGGAAAACGTCTTCCACTCCGGGGTCAACTCCACGGTCTCCTCGAGGCCGCAGTTGTGCCAGTCGGCCTTCTGCAATCGCGTATCCAGCGACAACCGGCGCGGCTGTTCGGAGCGCGCGGTGAATTCCATCGTGTACAGCTTGCCTTCCTCCATTGTCAGGCCGGTCTGGAACATCTGCGCGTGCCAGCCGATGGCGGGCAACCGTTTGATGGACACCCGCGTGATGCCATGCTCATTGGCGAGGCTGTAGTATTCGTTGCCCTGGCGCGTCCATTTGCCGGGCAGAAGGTTGTCGCCGAGCGGCGCGGTGCCGCCCCAAGCCGCCACCAGTTTTTCCTCGGTGCCATAACGCGCCTTGAGCCACGCATTCCATTTCTTCAACACATCCTGCCGGTAATAGTCCGGCGCCGCCGACAGCTTCAGGTCGAGCAACGTGTTCTCGTTGTTGATCTCGACGATGGCCACGCACGGCTCGGAGACGTATGCGGTCTTGGTGTAGGGGTTGACGTGTGTCAGCAGCGCGCGGGCATACTCGCGTTGCATCCGGATCATCGCGTCGTTGATCTTGTCGAGCCCCTTGCAGTAGTGCGGCAAGTCCTTCAACCGCTGGCTGGCGGTGAGGCCGTCCGGGAAATCCTCACCCTCCCAGTAATTGCGCGAAACGTGGAGATTGATGTCGGCGTAGATGCCACGTGCCTTGAGTTGGGCGATGAAATAATCCAGCCGGTCAAGCTGGTCCGGGTCGAACTCGTTCTTTTTCGGCGTGCCGGCCTTCCAGAGGCCGCGCGGCGCGGCCTGATTGTCCATGTGGTGGAACCGGATGCAGTTGATGCCGAGGCTGGCGAGACGCACGGCGAGCTTTTCCGCCTCGTCGTGGCTGGGAAACGCGCTGGCGAAGGTGAAATTGGTGGCGAGGAACCTGACGCGTTTGCCGCGCCCGTCCACGAAATGGCCGGCGCGGGGGCGCAGGAACCCGTTCTTGCCAGCCGGGGTATCGTTCAACCACGACACGTCGGTGATGCCACGGGCCGGCTCCAGTCCCGGCATGACGAACGGGAACATCTCGCCGGCGGGCGACGGGGCGGAGGTCCAGAGAAGACAGGTGAACGCGAGGCAGGGAAGAATCCACGCGCCCGCTGAGGAAGTCCGACGAGTGTTCATAATTCGCGGCTGAGTTGTTGCAACATGCGTTTTTCGCGCGAGGGCGGCATCACCTGCAACATGCCAGGGATGACGGCGCGGACGATTTCACGGCGACGGCGAATTCGGTCGTAAAACTCCGCTGCGAGGCGGTTGTCGAATCGCACATGATAGGCTTCGCAGAAGTTCAGGATCCACTGGCGAACCTCCCGGGCGTCCTCGGCATCCACATTCGGCGGCGGCGGCAAGGCGAATATCTCCTCGCGGGGCATGGGCACGGACGCCTCGCCCGTCTCGGCACGAAACGAGGGCACAAACCCAGGCAATGACATGCCGAGGCTCGGCGGGATCTTTCCCGCAAACAGAAAACGGTCGTCGCCCGCGCGCGCCACCCAGCACGCCACGCGTTTGCGGCCCGGCTCGCCCCGTTGGCGGTAGTTCATGCCAAAACTGACGACGGCCGAGTTCGGCACCGGCTTCAGCGAGAATTCCAAATCCTCGGCATTGGAGTCCGGCTGTCGTGCCTGGCCTTCCTGATGTTGCATCCAGCGCTCGATCAGGTCCGCCACGCGTGACGCCATGCCTTCAAAGTCGGCCCGCTCG
>CAZAAF010000613.1:0-2761 GCA_964482575.1 uncultured Verrucomicrobiota bacterium
GTTTGATGTGAGAACGCCGACATGACCGCATCCAAACATTCCTCCCCGCCCGACTGGACCGCGATCCGGGCCAATTTCCCGGTGCTCAACCAGAAGGTCCACGGCAAGCCGCTGGTCTATCTCGACAACGCCGCCACGAGCCAGAAGCCCGTCGCGGTGCTGGACGCGTTGCGCCATTACTACGAGCGCGACAACAGCAACGTCCACCGCGGCATCCATGAGCTGAGCAACCGCGCCACCGCCGGGTACGAGGGCGCGCGCGAACGGGCCGCCCGTTTCCTGAACGCGCGCACCAGCGAGGAGATCATCTTCACGCGCGGCACCACCGAGGGCATCAACCTCGTCGCCCATGCCTGGGCCGGGGCGCACCTGAAGGCCGGCGACCGTATCCTGCTCACGGAGATGGAGCACCACAGCAACATCGTCCCCTGGCAGCTCATCGCCGAGCGCGTCGGCGCCAAGCTCCTCTATGTGCCGGTGACCGGCGACGAGGGGCTGCTCGACCTTTCCCGCTTCGACAAGCTGATCCAGGAGGGTGTCAAACTCTTCGCCGTCACGCACATCTCCAACTCCCTCGGCACCGTCAACCCCGTGGCCGACCTCTGCCGCCGCGCCCGCGAGCACGGCGTCGTCACGCTCGTGGACGCCGCCCAGAGCGCGGGCCATTGCCCGGTGGACGTGCAGGCCATCGGCTGCGATTTCCTCGCCCTGTCCGGCCACAAGATTTGCGGGCCGACCGGCATCGGCGTCCTCTACGGACGCAAGGAGCGGCTGGAGAAGATGGTGCCCTACCAGGCCGGCGGCGAGATGATCTCCCACGTCGGTTTCTTCAAGACCGAGTGGAACGTTGTCCCGCACAAGTTCGAGGCCGGCACGCCGGACATCTCCGGCGCGTTCGGCCTGCACGCGGCGATGGAGTACCTCGACAAAATCGGCCGCGCCGCCATCTTCAAGCACGACGGCGAACTGGCCACCTACGCTTACGAACGGCTCGCGTCGCTCGGCAACGTCCGGCTCTTCGGGCCGAAGACCGGCCGCGCCGGGCTGGTCAGCTTCCTGCTCGACGACGTCCACGCGCACGATGTGGTGACGTTCGCCGACCAGATGGGTGTGGCGTTGCGCGGCGGCCATCACTGCAACCAGCCGCTGATGCACAAGCTCGGCGTCGAGTCCACCGCCCGCGCCAGTTTTTACTTCTACAACACCAAAGCCGAGGTGGACCGCCTCGTCGAGGTGATCGGCGAGATCCGGAGGTTCTTCAACCCGAAGCACTGACCATGCAACGCCCGGCGCACAATCCGGAACGCAACGGCCTCGGACAGGTCCTGCACCAGCGCGGCCGGCGCATGACCCGCCAGCGGCAGGCGGTCTTTGATGCCGTGGTCGCCGCGGGCGGCCATCCCAGCGCGGACCAGGTGTTCGCGCGCGTGCGCCGGCAACTGCCGAACGTCAGCCTGGCCACCGTCTATAATTCTCTCGAGGCGCTGGTGGATTGCGGCCAGCTCTCGCGCGTTCCCCGCACCGATCGCGGTCCCGCCCGGTACGACCCACGGCGCGACTCCCATCATCACGCCCGCTGCGTTGCCTGCAGCAAGGTCTGGGACATTGACCCAAAGGCCATCAATGTCCGCTCCAAGTCCGCCCTGCGGGGTTTCAAGCCCGTGGGCTACAAGGTGGAGGTGCTCGTCGAATGCCCCGCCACCTGTCCCGGTGATTCCCGCAGTTGTGTGACTCCCTCCCACGCCAAACGCCGCTGAGTCCGGTCGCTGAAAAGGTGGATCGCGTCCTCCGGGCGCGATAGCCGTTGTGTGGTTGTCGGCAAACGACAGCACGTCTCTCAAGCCGGCTCCCAACGCCGTCCCCCATCTGCCTTGGTCTGCATCCGCACTCCGCATTCCCACAGCCCTCCGCGTCTCCGTGTGCATCCCTTGCCCCTTCGATCTGGCAATGCCCATCCCAAAGGCGTAATATCCTCCACCACACAAGGAATACGGTATGCCACGGACCACTTTTTTTCGCGGGTAATGAACTTTAGAGCGCTGGTGATAGTGGGGATTGTTGGCGGTTGCTTGGTGTCGCCAGGCGATGGCGCAGAATTCTTGGTAAAAAGAGATACGATTTTCCTTAATGGACAAGATTATCGTTTGGAAGAATCTGTTCCTGTTATTTCGGCGCTTTTAAACAGCTCGAGTGAAAGCGAACAAATCAAAGGCCTTCGGGGCGTGCGGAGTTGGGCGTGGCAATTGGAGGGGAGCGATCTGGTTGTTCGAACAATTGAACTGTTTAATGGCTCAAACAATTACGACGTCCGAGCAACGGCGTTGCTCGCCTTGTGCGCCGTTGGAGACAGGCGAGCCGAGGGAGTGTTTGAGAAGGCCTCAAAAACGGCGGATGAACTCTTTAATGTCGTTGGATGTGTAGGATTGGTACGCCAAAGAGGGCCCGAAGCAATACCGCAACTCGTCGAGGCCATGGCGAACACCCATGATTTAAGGCTGATTCGCAGCGCACGTGTGTCAATTCTCCGGTTGGAACTAAGTGATTTCGATTGGCCGGACGACGATGTGTGGAAGTCAGAGGCAAAGAAGAAGACGTATTTGCAGGGGTTCGCGCGGTGGTGGCAGACTCATAAAGCCCTCGTGGATGCGAAATGGGAAGCTCTGGTGAACGAAGAAAAGAAATCCAAAGAAGCTATGGCCAGGGCGCGGGCGGCTTCCCAGAAGACAGACCCATAGAAAAGAGTGGGTCGGTTCATGTGAGG
>CAZAAF010000614.1:0-2754 GCA_964482575.1 uncultured Verrucomicrobiota bacterium
CGCAGCCTGCTGCGGCCGTCGGGCATCGCCGACATTGAAGGCCACCGCGTGGATGTGGTGAGCGAAGGCGGGATGATCCCGCCGGACAGCGCCGTGCAGGTCGTGGCCGTGGACGGCACCAAGATCGTGGTACGGAAGGTTTAGAAACAAGGAGACATGATTCCATGAACAACATCGCAGGCCTGTTGGGCATTCTGATTGCCGGCGTTCTGATCGTTTTCGCGCTGATCGCCATCATCCTCTTCCTCTACTTCCTCAACGTCTGGATTCGCGCGCTGGCGGCGCGCGCGCCGGTCTCCATCGTGTCGCTCATCGGCATGAAACTGCGGCGCGTGCCAGTCGGCCTCATCGTGGACAACCGGATCACGGCGGAGAAAGCCGGCATCCAACTCCCCACCGACCCGCTCGAGGCGCACTACCTCGCCGGCGGCAACGTCGAGCAGGTCGTGCTCGCCCTCATCGCCGCCAAGAAGGCCGGCATCACCCTGAACTGGGACCGCGCCTGCGCAATCGATCTCGCCACCAAGGGCACCAGCAAGACCGTGCTGGACGCCGTGAAGGCGTCCATCAACCCGCGCATCATCGACTGCCCCAGCACCAGCAGCGGGCGCAGCACGATTGACGGCGTGGCCAAGGACGGCATCCAGCTCAAGGCCAAGGCGCGCGTCACCGTCCGCACGAACCTCGACCGGTTCGTCGGCGGCGCGACGGAGGAAACCGTCATTGCGCGCGTCGGCGAAGGCATTGTCGCGGCCATTGGTTCCGCGGACAGCTACAAGCATGTGCTGGAAAACCCGGAGCGCATCAGCAAGACCTCGCTGGAAAAGGGACTCGACGCCGGCACGGCGTTCGAGATTCTGTCCATCGATATCGCCGACGTGGACGTGGGCGAGAACATCGGCGCCCGCCTGAAACTCGACCAGGCCGAGGCCAACAAGCGCATGGCACAGGCCGACGCCGAGGTCCGGCGTGCCGCCGCTGTCGCACTCGAGGCGGAGATGAAAGCCCGCACGCAGGAGATGCAGGCCAAGGTCGTCGAATCCGAGGCGCAGGTGCCGCTGGCCATGGCCGAGGCGTTCCGCAGCGGGAATCTGGGCGTCATGGACTACTACCGGATGCGGAACATCCAGTCCGACACCACCATGCGCCAGTCCATCGCCGGCGACGAGAAACCCAAGCAGTCGTAAACCATGCACGGGACCCTGCTCATGGCCTCCGGTGACGAGGCGTTCAAGCTGATCTTTCTGGTCATCTTTGCCATCGGCTATGGGCTGACCAAACTGCTGCAGAAGGGACAGCCGGAAACGCCGGAGGAGGAACTGCCGCGCCCGCCTCGCCGCCCCTCGACCATACCGCCGCCGATCATCATCCAGCGCGAGCCTTCGGCGCAACCACCGCCGCGCCAACGCCCGTCGGCGGAAGACCCGGTCCAGCAAGTCCTGCGCCGGATGCGCGTGCCGCCTCCGCAACCCGTTTCGCGCCCCACGCCTCCGATTGTAAAGGCTGAACCCGAACCCCGGCGCATCGTCAAACTGCAGCGCGAGGCATCGGAATTGCCTTCCGCGCTCTCGGAACGGACGTCGCGCGAAATGGAACCAACGTCCTTCCCGGCGGCGGACAACGCTCCTGAGACAACGACGTCGTTCGCGAGGCAACCGGCTTACGAGGCGGCGCAGGGAGCTGAGGCCACGGTTTCCAGCCGCGCCCAAGGCTACCGGTCCCTGCTGCACAGCCGCCACGACGTGCGTCGCGCCATCATATTGCGTGAAGTGCTGGGGCCGCCGCTGGCACTTCGGACTGACGGACCGTTTTAAGACGGCACCTTCGCGCGCCCTTCCGCCCGCCCCCCTGGCATCCGGTGTGGCCGACCGGAACGGGCACATTCCACTCACCTACAGGCCTGTAGTGAAAAACACGTGGCTATAGGGTTTAACCCGACTGGCGGATCCGGGGGGCTCTGCTACCGTTGACATGTGGACAGAACGAATTTTGATTTTTCGAATCACAAGCTTCAGCTTCCAGATCCTGAGATTTGCCGGGCCCAGGAGCATAATGCGGAGTATGCCTGTTGCCTGGTGGAAGCCCCGTACGGCTGCCCCTATATCGGCGGTTTTGCCAACGGTTTTCTCTGCAAACACCCGCAACGGGAGCAGATCATCGCCCGGACGCTGGCGGCGACCCGGTGTTGCTCCAAATAGTCCCCACCACTCTTTGTGGTTCCCGTTGGTAAAATCTGTTGCGCGCGCGCCCCGACCTGACTAGTATGCGCCCGCTTTTGCGAGTGCCGGCGTGGCGGAATGGCAGACGCGGTGGACTCAAAATCCACTTCTCGCAAGGGAGTGGGGGTTCAAGTCCCTCCGCCGGCACCAATCTCCCCTTGCGCCTGCACATCCGGGTCTCCTTGAAAAATCTGGAGCGGGCGCTCGATTTGGGCGTACAGTAGGCCGTTCGCAACGGAAAGGACCCGAACCCGATTGATGACTAATCGCCAGCGTTTCATCACTGCCTGCCGCTGCCAGCCGGTGGATCGTCCGCCGGTCTGGATCATGCGCCAGGCGGGCCGTGCCCTGCCCGAATACCGCGAGTTGAAGACCAAGTACAGCTTTCTCGAACTGGTGCGCACACCGGAGATGGCGGCGGTGGTGACGTTGCAGCCGATCCAGCGTTTCAACTTCGACGCGGCCATCATCTTCAGCGATATCCTGGTGGTGCCGGAGGCCCTCGGCCAACCCTACGAGTAAGCTGTACTTGGTC
>CAZAAF010000615.1:0-2285 GCA_964482575.1 uncultured Verrucomicrobiota bacterium
CGCAGGCCACCTACATGACGCGTAACTTCGACTTCGGCATCGAGCGCGCCGCCGGCTGGCCGCTGATGAACGCCGTCGCCGCGTTCGAAGCGACGGGCAATCCGTTCTTTCTGAACGCCGCGAAAATCTATGTCGCGAAAATCACCTCGAAGCAGACGGAGCGCGGCGACTGGGGCCTGAAACACGGGCCGCCCGAGTGCCTGCACCAGCCGTCACACCCCGGCGGCAAGGCGTTCGCCGCCGGTGTGCTGCTCAACGGCCTGATGATGTTCGACACCGTCGCACCCTCGGCCGAGGTGAAGCAATGCATCACCCGCAACGCGCACTGGCTGGAAAAATATTCATGGAACCACGAGACCCACAGCTTCCGCTACATAGACACCTGCCCGACCTTCGACAAGGGCAGGGGCAACGGCGGCACGGACCTGCTGGTCTCCAGCGGCCTTGCCTACGCCTGTACGCTCGACCGTGACCCGGCGTTGCGCGCGCTGTTGCTCGATTCCTTGAGCCGCGCGCTGGGCACCAAGGCCGGCGTCGGCAAGGACTTCATTCAGGATATCCGCCAGACCCCGCACGCGCTCGCAATCCTGCACCAGCGCCTCGGCGTCACTGAACTGCCAGCGGTGGAGCCGAAGAAGAAATAAGCGCGGCGGCTTTTCCAAGGCTTGGAAAAAAGCCGGCGAAATTTTCCAAGCCTTGGAAACGGCGAGTGAAGATGGCCACAAAGGAACGCAAAGAACTCAAAGATTTTCTTTGTGATCTTTGCGTTCTTTCGTGGCTCTTCAGCAGGCTCCAATAATTGGAGACGCCGAGCGTTTGACACACGACGGTCCGTAGAAAGAAACACGCGCATGAAAATTTTTGCGGTTGGTTTGATGTGTGGCTGGCTGGCGGCGGCGGCGGGCGCGGCGGACAAGCCGGTGACGCTCGGCGTCGAGTGCGAGGACTTCCAGTTTCTCGGCGACTGGAACATCGCCTATAACCCGGCGCAGTTTTCCGGCAAGGGCATGATCGCAAACGGCGAGCTGGGCGCGAAGCTGCCGGCGGTCACCGCGGTCGAGATTCCGCGCGCGGGCCAGTATGCGCTTTGGGTGCGCGCGCTGGATTTCCCCAACGACCGACCCGGCACGCGCTGCTTCAAGGTCTCGGTTGCAGGCCAGCGCACGAAGGAAACCTTCGGCCACTCGCGCAAGCCCGGTTATGCGTGGGAACCCGGCGGCACGTTCGAGCTCGCCGCCGGTCCTGTGCTGCTCGGTATCCACGATATCGGCCAACGCTATGCGCGCGCCGACGCGATTTTGCTGACGACCGATCTCGACTTCAAGCCGACTGTTGCGCTCGGTTTGCCGCGGCATCCGAAGGTGAAGCCGCTCGTGCTGCCGGTGCCGGGCGCGGCCGATCCGTATGCCGCCGCGCCGGTCAAGCTGGGCGGCAACGCGAGCCTCGCGGCGCTAGAGAACGAAAATCTGCGCGTGGAATTTTTATCCGCAGAGCGTGACGGCCAGCCGACGGTCACGCCGCGTGTCAGTTTCAAACAGGATGGCCGTTGGGTGGATGCCGGTGCCGATGCTGACGCGGAAACCTACGCGGTGGTGGCGTGCGGCGATGCGAAGCTGAAGTTCAGCGGTTTCTACCCCTCGTGGCAAGGTGGACGCGTGCGGCCGTTCGTGGTCAAGGCCGGCGGCGTGGAATTGGAGACACGCGCTGGCGCAGGCATGGCGGTCTGGGACGCGGGCGAGGCGTTGCGGTTTGTGCCGCAGTCGGTGCGGCGCGAGGGCGACAAGGTGCGGCTGGAATTTTATCCGCAAGCCGCCGGAAAATTTTCCGCAACGTGGGAACTGAAACCCGGCGAACGCACCGCGCGCGTCGCGCTGGATTTCGTACCGGCGCGCGCGGGCATGTACGCGCTCGGCTACCACCTTTTCTGCCGCAAGCCGCTCGCCGAGGTCGAGGAGGTGCTGCTGCCGATGATGTGGCACGGCAAGCGGTTCCCGTCGCAACCGGTGACATTGATGCAGACGCATACGCCGACGCCGGTCGCGCTGATGCAACTGCCAGACGCGCGTGTGCTTGGCGTCAGCGGCGCGCCGGAGGAAATTCCGTTCGCGTGGCCTGACCGCCAGCAGCCGCTGTTCGGCCTGCTGCTGCGCAGCGCCATGGGCACGGTGCAGCCGGCGATCTACGGCCCGGTGCCCGGCACCGCCCGCGCGCGCAGCAACACGGGCACACAACAGCGCTTAGCCATCCGCCTTCTGTCCAAGCCCCGCGACTGGTAACCCCGCTAT
>CAZAAF010000615.1:2295-2746 GCA_964482575.1 uncultured Verrucomicrobiota bacterium
CGGCCGACGAGGTCTTTGTCTGGCGCGACTACCGCACGAACGTGGGCACTTCGCTGACCGACGCGGAGTTGAACATGATTGACCTGGTGATGGACGACAACTTCGGCGGCTGGTGGGAACGCGGCAAGGGTCCTTATCAGATCGAGACACTCAACGGCGTGACGCACTCATCGCCGCAGACGGCGCTCGAACTCTACCGCCTGACCGGCAACGAGGAACTCTATCGCCACCGCGCGCTGCCGACGCTGGAGTACGCACTCGCGCGCAGCAACCCGCACTTCTCGCCGGAGCCGATGCACACCGGCGCGATGTATCCGGCCGGCACCATGAGCGGACCGATCAGCATCTTCGGCACGACAACCTACAGCGGCCTCTGGGAACTCACGCAGCGCCGGACGCCCGCGTTCGGCGCGATTGCACTGCCGACGAACGGCGTGAAGGTCGGAATGGG
>CAZAAF010000616.1:0-2745 GCA_964482575.1 uncultured Verrucomicrobiota bacterium
ACGGAACAGCGGCAGGCCAGATCGACGGCCACGGCGCACCCGAGCGATTCCCCCTGCACGACGATCTGCGCCGGGGCGACCTTCTTCTCCCGGCACAGCCAGTCGTACGCCGCCGTCACATCCTGGTAGGTGCCCTGCTCCGACGGGCGGCCCTCGCTGAGACCGTAGCCGCGATAGTCGAAGAGGAACACGTTGACGCCGAGGTCGCGGAGGATGACCAGCTTTTCGATCCGGTGGCTGATGTTGCCGCCGTTGCCGTGGCAGAAGAGGACGGTGAGCTTCGCGCCCGTCCGCGGCACATACCAGCCGTGGAGCTTCACGCCGTCGGCGGCCGTGAAGGTCACGTCGTCAT
This sequence comes from uncultured Verrucomicrobiota bacterium, assembly GCA_964482575.1. Lineage (GTDB taxonomy): Bacteria > Verrucomicrobiota > Verrucomicrobiia > CAIQCK01 > CAIQCK01 > CAIQCK01. Next base: position 353 of record CAZAAF010000616.1, read on the forward strand.
AGGGCAGGCGCACCCCGGCCGGCGAGCCTTCCATCGCGCGATAGGGAATGAAAACGCTGCGCCACTCGAACCAGAGCAGGAACAGCCAGAGCAGCACCAACAGGAGCACCCATCGGCCCACCATGAATAGGATGTTGCGGCTCAGCATAAGGTTGAACGCGCCACCACGATCGCGAACGCCGGATGCTTCAACTCCCGGCCGCTCAGAAACAGAAGATCGTCAGCTTCTTCGGACCGTGCGCGCCAAGCACCAGGATGCGCTCGATGTCGCCCGTGCGGCTGGGGCCGGTGATGAGGCACATCATGCTCGGATAATCGTTGCCGTAACGCTGCTTCAGCATCGCAAAAGCCTCGGGCAGGTCGCGCACCAGTTGGTCGCGCCGCGTCAGCACCACATGATGCGGCGGCAGCACCGACAACGCGCGTCCCCCGGCGCTCCGGGTCGTCACGACCACCGAGCCGGTCTGCGCCACCAGCGCGTCGCACCCGGTGATGGCGGCATCGGAGGACTCAAGCTCGCTCACGTCGTAGCGGTCGTCCGTGCGCACCACGGGCAGTCCCACCGCGGCGACAACCCCGTTGGCCAGCTCGTTGTTGTGCGTCGCGATCTTCTTCCAGCCCTCGGCGCGCGCCAGCGCCGCGAGCCGGGTCTGCAGTTCCTCCCGGCCGGCCAGTAGTTGAAAATCCGTCTTCAGCTCCGCCGAGTATTTGGCAAACGACGCCACGCGTTCGTCGAAGCTCTCGCCGACCGCGGGCAGCCACGGCCTGAAATCCGTCGGCCGCTGGGGATGGGCCGGCACGCGCTGGCCGGGGCCGGAATGCACGCCCGGCTTCGGCGCGGGAACGCGCAGCGCCTCGCGGATGCGTCCTAGAATGGGTTCGCGCTCGCTCACGATTGTCTCCTCCGCCAGTAATCCTTGAACGTGTGCAGGGCCAGCGCCGGCGCTTCGCGCGACTGCGTCCACGCATAGATCGGGTCCAGCCGTGTGCCTTTGATGAGACCGTGGAACTTCTGTCCGAACCAGCCCAGCTTCACGCCGAGCCGGTACAGCGCCGGACGGTTCATCAGCATCACGAAGCCCTTGAAAATCAATTTCTCCCACCACGGCGACTTGCACCGGATGGCGTTGCGGCGGTTCTGCAGCAGGTGATGATGCAGGTCGATCTTCACCGGGCAGGCCTCGGAGCATGCGCCGCACAACGACGAGGCAAAGGACAAATGCTTCCAGTCCATCAGGCCGCGCAGGTTCGGCGTGATGACCGAGCCGATCGGCCCCATGTAGGTGGTCCCGTAGGTGTGGCCGCCGATGTTCTTGTACACCGGGCAGACGTTCAGGCACGCGCCGCACCGGATGCAGTGCAGCTCATCCCGCTGCTCGGCGTCGGCCATCAGGCGCGTGCGGCCGTTGTCCAGCAGCACGACGTGAAATTCCTCCGGGCCGTCCGATTCGCCCGGCTGCCGCGGGCCGCCGATGAACGTGTTGTAGCAGGTCACGGCCTGCGCCGCGCCGGCGGTCGCCAGCATCGGCAGGAACAGCGCCAGGTCCTCGAACCTCGGCAACACCTTCTCGATGCCGATCACCGCCACGTGGACCTTCGGCAGCGAGGTCGAGAGCCGGCCGTTGCCCTCGTTGGTCGTGAGCGATACCATGCCGGTCTCGGCGATGGCGAAATTGCCGCCGGAAATACCCATGTCGGCGGCGCAGTACTTCTTCCGCAGCGTCCGCCGCGCGATCATCGTCAACTCCTCCGGGTTGTCCGTGGGCGCGCTGCCGAGTTTCTTGTTGAACAGGTCGCTGATCTCATGGCGCGTGAGGTGCATCGCCGGGAAAACGATGTGGTACGGCGTCTCCTCGCGCAACTGGACGATGTACTCGCCCAGGTCCGTCTCCACGACCTCGACGCCGGCTTTCTCCAGCGCCTGGGCCAAGTGGATTTCCTCGCCAGTCATCGCCTTTGATTTGACGATGGAGCGGACGTTGTGTTTCCGGGCGACCTCGACGACGTAATTGCACGCCTGCTCGCCGGTGCTGGCCCAGAACACCTTGGTGCCGCGCGCCTCCAGCTTGCTGACGAACTCCTGAAGATACTTGTCGAGATGGTTGACGGCGTCCCACTTGATTTCCTCGGCCGCCTGGCGGGCCTCCTGCCAGTTCTGGAACCGCGCCTTCTTTTCGTCGCGTCCGACGTAGTACTTGCCGAGGGCGTTCTGGATCCGCTCGCGATGCACCAGATCGCGGGTGAGCCGCCGGGCGGTTTCCTTGAAAGTCTGCGCGAGGGCGTTCATTGCTTCACCAACACCTCCGCCAAATGCAGTGTGCGCAATGGCTTTTTCTGCCGGTCCGCCAGCCCTTGGATGTGAATCAGGAAACTTTTGTCTCACGACACTATGT
>CAZAAF010000617.1:0-2739 GCA_964482575.1 uncultured Verrucomicrobiota bacterium
GCATTCGCGGGAGGAGATGATGGCGATGAAGCGCCGGCGGGTGACCGAGGTGGTGCGGCAGCTCCAGCCGATTTTCGCGGGACTGCCCGAGCTGCTGGACCAACTGGCGCCGCACTGCCGGCTCGGGCTGGCCTCCGGTTCGGAACGGCCGTTCATCGAGACGGTGCTGTCGCTCAAGAACCTGCGCCGGTTCTTTCCCGTGATCGTCAGCTCCTCGGATGTGAAACACGGCAAACCGGCGCCGGACATCTTCCTGCGCGCGGCGGGGCTGCTGGGCGTGGACCCCAAACAGTGCTGGGTGGTGGAGGATTCCAAGCCGGGCGTCACGGCGGCGCTGGCCGCCGGCATGAGGGTCGTTGCCATCACCAACACCCATCCCGCGGCCGAGTTGCAGGACGCCACGCACGTCGTGCAGACCTACGAGGAAATTGGCCGGCGGTTGCTCGCCGCCCTGTAAGACTCCCCTGCCGCGGAAGGGTCCGCGGGTGCCGCCACTTTCAATCCTGTCCTGCGAGAGTCTTGGGGTCGCCGGAGAGCAGTTTTTCCACAAGCTCGACGAGCGGTGGCAGCGCGGCCTGAACCACCGGCGAGAGTTCCTCCCCGCACGCGAAATCGGCTCCGGCCACGCTGACCACATACCCCTGCGGACACCGGCCGTAGAGTTCCTTCGCCATCCCGAGTAACGCTTCCGGGCTGAGATGATGGGTGAACGATGCCGGTCCGGCCTGCGGCATCACCCGCCGCCATTCGAGGCGGCCCGGGACGCCTTCGCTGGCCGCGTCCACGAGGATCAGGGTCTCCACCTCGCTGGCCGGCTGGGCCAGTTCCGGCAGCAACTGATGCCGGGCCAGCACCTCGGCATCGTGGGCCGGGGCCACGGTCTCCAGGAGGCGTGCCGCGTGCCAGCCAAGACCGTCGTCCCCCCGCAAGGGGTTGCCGTAGCCAATAATCAGTGCTTTTGCCATGAAATCCGCTCCGAATGTGCGTTTCGACACGCCCCGGCGCAAGCGCGAATCTCGCCTCCTCGCATGTAAAAATTCGTGCAAAGACCATATTGACGTCCTTGGCAAGTTCCGTAAAATGGTAGTTTCCGAGTTCTCGGGATTTGTAGCGAGGACGTAGTGTTACACGTTTTTTGAGTCATGAAGATTTTATTGGCCATGCCGACGTCCTATCGTCGGGATGGAAAGCTGTTTCAGAAGAAGAAGCGATGGATCATACCGATCACGCTGCCGTATCTGGCGGGTTTGACCCCAAAGACGGCAGAGATCCATGTGGTGGACGAATTCCACACGCGGTTGGATACGAGCATTGATTACGACCTGGTGGGCTTGACGGTGCTGTGCGCCGGCGAGAAACGCGCCATCGAGGTCGCGCAGGCGTTCCGCAAACGCGGCATCAAGGTGGTGGCGGGCGGCATCCATGCCAGCCTGGCCCCGGAGCGTCTGCAGGACCATGTGGACTCCATCATCGTCGGCGAGGCGGAGAACGTCTGGGCCGAGGTGGTGGCGGACGCCCAAAACAACCGGCTCAAGCCGCGGTACAAGGCGCCCGAGCTTTGCGACATGCGGAACCTGCCCCGGCCGCGCTTCGACCTGCTGGACATGTCGAAGTTCCTGTCCAGCATCTATCCCGTCCAGACCACGCGCGGCTGTCCGCACGGCTGCCAGTTCTGCGAGGTCCAGGTGTTGTACGGGCGCAAGTACCGCTACCGCCCCATCCACGAGGTCCTCGAGGAAATCAAGGCGCTCCCCGGCCGTTACATCCACATCGTGGACGACAACATCGGCGGCAACGTCAACCGCGCCAAGGATCTGTTCCGCGGCATGATGCCGCTCAAGATCAAATGGAGCGGCCTGACCACGTTCAAATCCATCCGCGACGAGGAATATGTGAGGCTCGCCAAGCAGTCCGGCTGCTTCCACCTCAATCTCGGCATCGAGAGCGTGAATCCCGTCAGCCTCAACGGCGTCAAGAAGACCCACAACAGCGTGGAGGAGTATCGCGAGCTGTTGCGCGGGCTGGACCGCCATCGGGTGGCGTATTCCCTCAACTTCATCCTCGGCTTCGACAACGACACGCCGGAGACGGTGCAGCGGACGATTGATTTCTGCCGCCAGGTGAAGCCGCCGATGGCGTTCTTCAGCCTCCTGACGCCGCGTCCCGGCACGCCGCTGATGGCCGATCTCACCGCTCAGGGGCGCGTGCTTCACACTCGGTTCGAGGAATACGAGTGGGACGACCCGGTCTTCCAGCCGAAGAGCATGACGCTGGAACAACTCCGGGACGGCCCGTGGAAATGCTACGACGATTTCTACTCCTTCTCGCAGATGATGAAGCGCTTCTTCCCGAAGCGTTTTTACATGAACGAGTTTTTCCTGAACCTCTTCTACATGTACGCGGTGAGGCAGCGGATCGATCCGGTGTCGTGCTTCTAGACGCGCGCGCGCCGCGAAGCGCGGCGAGTGAAGAGTTAAGAGTGAAAAGTGAGGAGTTGCGGATTCCGCCGACTCTTCGCTCTTTAATTTCTGGTTTTCCTCCAACGAAAGCCGCCCATTCGGTGCCGAGATGCCATCGTAGCCCGCCACTCCGTGGCGGGACTTCATCCTCATTCCCGCTACGGAGTCGCGGGCTACGAGGTTTCATGAGTCGGAGTATCTCCCGACGCGCCGTTCGTCCCAACGAAAAGAATGAAACCTGTGGTGACCCGTCCCGTTTTCACTGGCAATGGCCTTCCGG
>CAZAAF010000618.1:0-2729 GCA_964482575.1 uncultured Verrucomicrobiota bacterium
ACCCCGCGCGGGATGTGCCGGTCAAACGCCCGTGCCGCGGCGACGGTGTCGCCGCCAAACGCACCAATCAAACCGTGCGGGATGGTTCCGATACCCGCCCCACCCCACCACGAGGCGTTGGCGTCGGTGGAAACACCCGCCGCGCCGCCAATCGTCGCCGCCCAGCCATCGCCCGGCTGGTTCAGCCAATGGTCAAAACGCGCGGGGAAAAAGAAAACCGGCCGGCCCGCCGCGGCCACGACAACCCGCCGGACGCTCGTGGCCAGCGCCGAGCGCCGTGCGAGAATGCCAAGATAGACCGTCTCCAGATGGGCAAACGTGGCGTAATCGCCCTCGAGGGTCATCACCGTCTCGCGGGCGCACATGGCCGCGCCATCGCGCAAGGCACGGATGCGGAGATTTCCCGGGCGGTCGGCACAGAGTTTGAGGACGGCAATGGCCTCGTCCACGCCGCAGACGATGCCGTCACCACGTGCAAAAACCTGCATCAACACCTGCGGATGCCGGTTCTCGCGCAGCAGAATACGGCGCGTACGGGTGAAATAGGCGTCGGAATAGAACCCGCGCCGGATGTCCGCCACCGGCAATCGAAACACACAAGGATCGAGCCGGGCTGTCATCGCCGCCAGGGGTCGTCACCGCGTTGGAGCGGACACACCGCCGGGTTTGTTGCCACCGAGCGCGAGACTGCGGCTCTGGAGGAAAAACGCCAGGTTGCGCAAGGCCGTCGTAAATTCGGAGGCCGGCAGCACTTTCAGGGCATCCAGCGCCGTGTCCAGATACTGGTCGATCATCTCCAGCGAGGCGTCGAGCGTCCGGTGTTTCACCACCATCGTCGCCAGCCGGGCTGCGCCCTGGATCGAGTAACTCGTCAGGTCCAGCGCGATCTGGTCGCGTTCCGTCTCACTGGCCCGGCGCAGCAGCGTCAGGATTGGCAGGGTCAGCTTCCCCTTGTTCAGGTCCGTGCCCAGCGACTTGCCCGCCTCGTTCTCCTGCTCGAAGATGTCCACACAATCGTCGTAAATCTGATACGCAATCCCCAGGGCGATGCCGTAGGTGCGCAACGATTGCTTCACCGGCGTGCCCGCGCCGGACAAATAGGCGCCCAGTTCGCACGACACGGCGAACAACTCCGCCGTCTTCATCTCAACGAACTTCAGGTAATCCTCGATGGACAACTCCAGGTCGAACCGGCGCTGGGTCTGCAGAATTTCGCCCTCGCACACGACGTTCGTCGAGTGGGCAATCCGCCGGCTGACTTCCATGCCCGGGAACTCCGTGGCCAGTTTCAAGGCGTGCGCAAACAGGCAGTCGCCGAGCAACACGGAGATTTCGTTGCCCCAGCGCGCACTCACCGTCAGCTTGTGCCGGCGCATGGTGGCGCCGTCCATGATGTCATCATGCACCAGCGTCGCCAGATGGATCATCTCCACGATGACCGCCAGCTTGACGTGTTGGTCGTTGAGCGGTCCGCAGGCGCCGCCGGCCAGCAGGGCCAGCGCCGGTCGCAGCCGTTTGCCCTGGGTTCCCAGCGCGTAACGCACATATTCACTCACACCCGGCTCGAAAGAGCCTATCTGCTGGCCCAACTGTTGTTCCACCTGGCCAAACGTGACCTCAATGGGCCCGAGCACCTCGTTAAATTTGAATCCCCCGCGTATGCGGTCGGCTTCGTTTGACATAAGAGGACTACTCTAAAAACCCTTCCCCCACCCCGCAAGCGCAAAAGCGCCGGCAGCCGCCCCCGGAAAACGCGGTCCAAAACAACGATCTCGTCCTTACAACCACGCCACGCCCTTGTATTTCGTCAAGGCATTGCGCTTAAGCTGGGGATAAACCGTCTTCCAGAACGTCTCCAAACCCTGGGTGGTCTCGAGCCGTTTGCCATCGGGCGCTGCCAGTTGGATCTGCACGGCCAGCTTGCCGTCGCAAATCCGGGGATGGTCCTTGACCCCGAAAATCTCCTGGAGCTTGACGGTGATCTGCGGCGGCACATCGTCGGCATAGATGAGCTTCAACCGCTTGCCGTTGGAGAGCGTGACGGCTTCCGGGGCGAGGTCATTGACGAAGTCGCGCTGCACCGCCGTGAGCCGTTCACGGAACGCCGGCAGAAGCGGGCGCTCCTTCGCCTCCTTGTAGAGCAGCGTGCCGCTGAGGGCACGGCTGAGGCACTCAACCTTGGTGGCGTCGTCGAACACCGGCAGTTCCAGTTCCGGGAACATCCGCGCCACCAACCGGACGCGGGCCAGCCACTGGTTCAGCTCGTGATTCCACATCGGCAGTTCGATCTCGTCGTCGAGAAACTCCCTGGCCAGGGCCGCCGCGGCTTCCTTCGGGTGTGTGCAGTTCTGGTGCGCGTGGTCGAGAATCAGGTCGCGATACCGCAGCAGGCGCACGCAGGCCACGCGCCGCTGGGCGCGGTCGTAAAGATGCTCGCTCTTTTCCATCAACTGATCGCCCAGCAACTCGCGAACCCATTCCAGCTTCACCTCGCAGGCCAGCCCCAGCAGCGTCAGTTCGTTCCGGTCGCGCGTGACAATCTTCCGGATTTCCGCCGCCACGAGCAGGTCGGATTTCTGCACCACGCTCTCGCGCATCAACGTCCCCGTCCGTCCGCCGGCCACGACGCAATCGAGCGTCCCCTTGTCCACGCGGCGCGCCAGATGGTCGGCAAACCCTGCGAGCACGCACTTCAAGAGGTCGTCGTCGGAAAACTTTGTGGTGGGGCG
>CAZAAF010000619.1:0-2721 GCA_964482575.1 uncultured Verrucomicrobiota bacterium
CGTCAGCATCTGGATGACCAGCAGCAAGGGGGTCATGGCCACCAGCCACCAGCACCAGTGTCCCTGCCAGACCGCGAAGATATTGAGCAACACCCAGCCAATGGCGAAATCCACCAGCGAGGTGCAGACCACGGCCCCGGGCACCACCAGCCGGGGAAAATAGATTTTGCTGATGAGATGCGCATGGGTCTCCATGCTCAGCGCCGACGCCGAGAGCGCGGACGCAAAGGTGGTCCAGGGCACCAGCGCCGCAAGGTAGAACAACGCGCAGGGCAAGCCCTCCGTCGGCATGCGCACAATACCGCCAAAGATCATCGCGAATGCCCCGCTCATGAACAACGGCTGAAGGATGACCCACAAGACACCGAGGGCGGTTTGTTTGTAGCGCACCAGGATGTCACGCAACACAAAGGTTTGAAACAACTCACGGTAATCCCACAGGTCCTTGAGGAACTGCAGCCATCGATCGCGACGATCCGCGGATATGACAGTGGTGATCACGACCAACAAACGTCCCAGAATCGAAACAGGACCCCTGACGTTCCACCGCCAGGAACAACGGCGGGTCCCCGATTTCCAAACAAGCTACCGCCCCTCAGGTGCATCCGGTCTGTACCGGAACACCCGTTCCTCTCGTCCTTCGTCCCTCCGAAGGTCATGTTCGTTCTTCTCGAGGCTGCCGGACGGGCAGCCCTTCTCCGGGCGATGCGCCTACAGCAAATGATCCAGCAACGGGTTGTTCAACAACCCGTTGATTTTGGCATGGAACTTCCTCGCCCGCTGCAACCGTTCGGCCACGATCCCGGCTTCGGCGCGCTGTTCGCGACCGGTCTTCTCCATCGCCTTGTTCAGCGAGGTCTCGACATGCTCGATGCGAACCGCCGCGGTTTCCATCTTCTTGCGCAGCGGCGCCAGCACGCCGTGGCGGAGCATCGCCTTGAAATCCGTCTCCGCCTCGTAAAAATCCCGCCGGTCTCCCTTGACCCAAACGTGGTGCACGGCCGACCACTCCTCCAGCTGTCGCACGGTGGTACTGACACTGGCCTTGCTGACCCCAAGCTCCTCCACGATTTCGTCCAGACAGAGAGGTTTGGGGCTGAGGTACAACAACGCGAAGACCTGGCCCAACACTTGCCCCAAACCGAAGGATTGCGTGGTGTGCCCGCCCGATTCAATGAACCGGAGACAGGCTTCCGCCAACTCGGATGATTCCACTTGATTGGCAAGAGGGTTCATAATCGTTCAATTCAAACTGAACATAGTGAACAATACAAGCGCCCCTTTGACAAGCTTTTCCGCAGGGAACTCGCTCCGTGCATGAGGGTTGACCTGAGAACTCCTCGTGAGGTTTTACCCAGTCGCCCTGTAAGTCCCGCTGGAAGCCAGACTCCTCGATCGGACTGTTGACGGCCAGCAGGTTCCCGACGGGGGTTCATCCCCTCTCGGGCTCACCCGCCCCCATCGGCACCACCGAGGGTTGGTGAAAACATATCCGCCAGCCGTAAACGCCCCCGCGATCCTTTAACGGAACCCCCACGGTGCTCACATAGTGCGTCCAATAGTACTCAAACCTCCTGCCGATGCCTTCCACGCTTCCGGGGAAAAACGTCAGCCAGTCCACATCGGCTTCCCGGGCCAGTTGAATGGCCCGGTCGATATGCTCCCGGGCATCGTTCCACTCGAAGAGGACGTACTTCCACTCAATAATGGGGCGCGTCTTGCCTCGCGCATTCCGCATTGACACCAGCTCTGCCATATTGCGGTAGGCCGCGTTGAAATTGCCGCCGCGCTGGTACTGGACCAGGGTTTCCTGGGACATGCCGTCGATGGAAAAGACCACGTTGTCCATCAACAGAGCCGCTTCGCGCCGGTCTTCCGTGTCGAGCAACATGCCGTTGGTCGAGGTCCAGATGAAAAGATCGGGGTTTTTCTGCCGCAGGATCGTCACTTCCTGCCGGACATGGGGCGACAGGAAGGGTTCTCCCAGCTTGAAGAATCCCATCTTCTTGATGCCATGGGTCTGGAGGGTGTCCGCTACGCGTTCGACATCGGCCAGGGACATGAAGAGACGCTTGAGGGAACGTTTGTGCCGGTCGCGGTCACACAGCAGACAGTCCAGGTTGCAACTGGCGGTATTCTCCACCTGGATGCCGTAAACGGGCAGCTTGTAATGAGTAACGTAGTAGGGAGCCCGATGACGCGCCACATGCCGCAATTCCTCGCAATAGTAGCAAATCTTCGTCGCCGGATGCCCTTGCGCCAGAGTCTCGCGGAAACGGCGGGCCACCGGACCATCAAAAATTTCCCGGAGGGTTTGCGTAGAGAGATCGCCAAGGCGACCGGACCCATCATAGTCCTGACAGGAACAGGAGACTGACATGTCTGCATTGACGGAGATATTGATGCCGGACAGGCCGGCGAGCGCCCGGCAATACATCCGAGGCTTGAACACCCTGTCATAGACGGCACAGGGCTTCCGGAGAAACCTCCGCCCCCCCCGCAACAATAGACCTGTCAACCGATTCATCTCTGTTTAGCCGCACTCATGCGTTTGCCACTTCGGTTCGTTTGAGCATCAAACCGTAACATTTGCAGGAATCGTCTGCAAACGGGTTTCAGAAAACGCGTGCATCTTCAGTGCGGTGTCGTATATCCACTGCTCCACAATATCACAGCGGTTGAAACAATCCAGACCGCGCAGGTCATTTCCAATGGCGCATC
>CAZAAF010000620.1:0-2721 GCA_964482575.1 uncultured Verrucomicrobiota bacterium
CCGAGGATTAAGGAGACGGTGTCCATCCAGTGCGTGCCGATGTCGGCGACGGCACGCAGCTTCCCACCTTCCTGCGGCAGCAGCCGCCAGTTGTAGTCGGTGTCCTTGAACAGCCAGTCCTGCATGTAGGAGCCGTTGACGTGGATGATGTCCCCGAGGTCGCCGCGGGCGACCAGACGATGTAGCGCCAGCACCGCAGGATAAAAACGGACGTTGTAATTGACCGCGAATACTGTGCCGCGGCTGCGTGCGAGCTTCGCGATTTGCGCCGTCTCTCGCGTGTTCATGGCAAGCGGCTTTTCACAGATGACGTGCTTGCCAGCGCGCAAGGCGGCCAGCGACATTTCGCAGTGGAACCGGTTGGGGGAGGTGATGTGGACTACGTCCACGTCCGGCGACCGCAATAACTCGCGATAATCACCGAAAGCCTCGGGAATACCGTATTTGTCCGCCGCCGCGCGCACACGATCCGGCAAGTCGCACAGCGCCGTTACGTTCACACCGACCCGGCGCAACGCCTCCAGATGAACCGGGCCGATGAAGCCCGTGCCAATCACACCTGCTCTGATCTTGGTCATGCGTCTCCTTGTCGTCTTACCTGTTTTTGTCCCCGGTCAGGTCCAGCAGCACGCCCGCCGCCGGGCGCGTCGCCTGGATGGGACCGAGGCGATTGTGAAATTCGTAGGCGTCGCCGCGATACAGGGTCTGTTCGCGCCAGAGCGGCACGCCACCGCTGAGGTAGCCCGTGGAGGTCACCAGCAAGCCCGCCGAGCCGCCCGCCACCTGCAACAACCGGGCTTCCGCATCGCAAATGGAGACCGCCCGGATGACCTGGTCGGCGCCGGTCACCTCCAGTTTCAGCTTCTCCGTCCAGTGTGTATAGAGCGAGCCTTTGACCGTCGCCTTGTCCAAACCGGGGCAGAACCGTTCCACGATGTGACGGCGTTCGAGAATGACGGGGACATGGTTGGCCAGCCGCAGCCGTTCGACGTAGTAGAGCCCGTCGTGGGGCTGGATGCGGAGCGCGCCGAGGATGTCGCCGCCGGCCTGCGCGGCGCGGAGCGTTTCAAATTTCAGGACCTGCGTCGAAGGGGTTTTGCCCGCGGCCTCGGCCTTGTCGGTGAAACTCACCAGCGCGGCCAGATCGTAATCGAGCAGGCCGCCGCGGACGAAGGTGCCGACGCCCTTTTTGAACTCCAGCAACCCCTCCGCCACAAGGGTGGAGAGCGCCTTGTTGGCCGTCACGCGGCTGACGCCGAACCGTTCGGCCACCTGGCGTTCGGTGGGAAACCGGCCGCCCACGGTGAATTCGCCGGAGCGAATCAGGTCGCGCAACTGGCGGTTCAGACGGCCGGAAATGGAGTTGCCGGGTGACATAGATGTGGCCTAGCCACGTCGGGATGTTTACCCGGGAGACGAGAGATTGTCAAGCGACGATAGGGCGAAAAAGTAGGGAAATGGATTGACAGCAATCGTGAAATGGCGTATTTCCGCGTGGCTAGGCCACGATGTTCAACGGAGTGCAATGATGAGGACTCGATCGGAATTGACGCGGCGGGATTTTCTGGCTGCCAGCATGGCGGCGGGAGGACTGGCGATTCTGGGCAACGCGAGGAGGGCGACGGGTTCAGTACAGACACCGCACGCGGATATGGCGGCGTTGCGCAACGCGATGCTGGAGTCCCCCTTTGGCGTGGCACTGCACCGGGCACGGGTTTTCACGAAGGTGTTTCAGCAACACGAGACCGAACCGTGGATGGTGCGGAAGGCGCTCGCGTTGAAGGAGTATTTCGAGACAGTGCCGCTCTACCTGCGGCCGCACGACCGTATCGCCGGCTCAATCAGCGAAACGCCGGGTGCGATGCCGGTGATGGTCGAACTGGGCATTGCGGAAAACAACATCTACGTCGGCGAACGGCCGGATCGCGCCGGCTATCTCCAGGGCAGGGTGCCAGCGGATATCCTGGAGTACTGGGTCAATCGGAACATGTCGGGGCGTTATCGCACCGAGATCCTGGGCCGCCCGCCCGCGAAGAGCCACGAGGATCTGAAGCACAACCTGGGCTACAAGTTCATCTCCAACCAGGGGCATCTCTGTCCGGGCTACAAGGAACTCCTGCGCCTGGGCCTTGGCGGGTTGCGGCGCAAGGTGGCGTCGCGCCGGCAGGGGGAAACCGATGCCGACAAACTCGCGTTCCTCACGGCCGCGGAGCACACGCTTGCGGGGTTGTCCACCTGGGCGAAACGGTACAGCGAGTTTGTCCACGACCCCGAGCTGGCGCGGATCTGTGCGAAGGTGGCGACGCAACCGCCCGAGACCTTCCGCGAGGCGCTCCAGTTGGTCTGGTTCGCGCACCAGGCGATTCACATCGAGGGGCACGGGTATTCGTGCACGCCGGACCGGCTCGACCAGATCCTGCTGCCGTTCCACGAGGCCGGCCGGCTGGAGGACGGCGAGACCCTCCGCCTGATCGAGAACTTCGTGTTGAAGATGTTCGATAATACATACTGGGGGCCGGAGCATCATTTGACGCAGGGCTTCGTCATGGGCGGTTCGGCGCCGGATGGTCGTGACCTGACGAACAAACTGAGCTGGCGGATGATCGAGGGCGCAACGAACATGGCGCTGGCGGAGCCGCTGGTCTGGATGCGGTGGCATCCGGCGATGGACCAGAAGTTCTTCGATTTCTGCCTGACCCGTCTGCCGCGCACGACCTGTTT
>CAZAAF010000621.1:0-2709 GCA_964482575.1 uncultured Verrucomicrobiota bacterium
GTGCCGCGAAGGAGTTGCGGGCGCCGGCCGGGGGTGCGCGGTTGCGGCGGGTGGAACGCGTGCCGGACCTACTGGAGGAGGAACGGCTCGTGGACGAGTAGCCCGCCCCCGGACGCTGGAGCGAGGCCCTGCGCCGGGTGTTTCGCGGCGTGCCCAAGGCGTAAACCCTTTTCGAAGGACGACGGCGGACCGGCGGATGGTCTCCGGTGATCGCACGGTGGACAGCGGTGGACAACGGCATTCAAGCCACGAGCGTGAACCATGACATCAGCCACGTTTCATACGCCGGTGATGCTCGATCAGGTCATCGACGCCTTGCAGCCGCAGCCGGGCAAGGTTTTTCTCGATGGCACCGTGGGCGGCGGCGGGCATGCGGCGGCGTTGCTGGAGCGGACCTCGCCGGAGGGCCGGTTGATCGGCCTGGACGTGGATGAGGAGTCGTTGGCGGAAGCCGGCCGGGCGTTGGCGCGGTTCGGCGAACGGGCGCGGTTGGTGCAGGCGAATTTTGCGGACATGAAAGCGGCGAGCGAGAGCGCGGGCGTGAAATCGGTGGACGGGGTTTTGATGGACCTCGGGGGATCTTCGCATCAATTCGACACGCCGGAGCGGGGGTTCAGTTTTCGGGAAGAGGGTCCGCTGGACATGCGCCAGGACCGGCGGTTGACCCGCACGGCGGCGGACATCCTCGCGGAATCGGACGAGGAGGAACTGGCCCGGTTGTTCCGGATGTATGGCGAGGAACCGCTCGCCTGGCGGCTGGCGGTGGCCGTTGTGCAGGAACGGGCGCGGCAGCCGATCACACACACGCTGCAGTTGGCCGATCTGGTCAAACGGGTCAAGCACGGAGGCCACCGCAGCCTGCACCCGGCGACGCTCGTGTTTCAGGCGTTGCGGATTGCGGTGAACGACGAGTTGAACCAGCTCCGGCGCGGCCTCGACGCGGCGCTGGCGATGTGCCGTCCGGGCGGGCGGATTGCGGTCATCGCGTTCCACTCGCTGGAGGACCGGATTGTGAAGGATTTCATGCGGCGGATGTCGTCGCCGTGCGTCTGCCCGCCGGGGCTGCCGGTCTGCCGTTGCGGACAGCGGCAGCGGCTGCGCCTGGTGCAGCGAAAGGCTTTTAAGCCCACCGAGGCGGAGGTGGCGGCCAACCCCCGAGCCCGCAGCGCGCGGTTGCGCGCGGCGGAGAAACTTGAGGAATGAAGAACGAGGGTCCGGGCGGCGCCGAGCCCCGCGGGCCAGGAGGATAAAGTCATGATTGTGGATGCATTGGAAACCAGTAAGGGACGGATCGAAGCCCACTTGCTTTGCCTGGGCCGCAGTTTGCGCCGGGGCCGGCTGGGCTCGTTGAAATTTTTCTGCGCGGGCATCTGCCGGAATTTTCCCGCCTGGTTGCGGGAATCGTGGCAGTCGCACCGGATGCAGGTGGCCAAATAATCATCGGGTGGCCGTCCGACTTTGGCCGGGCGACACCCCTCGGGGACTACGATCATGGCTCAATGGATGCGAAATAATCGACGGCGGGAAAGCGGCGTGGTGCGGCTCTGGCCGGTGATGAAGTTGATTGGCGTGGCCGCCATGCTGGCGTTGGGGGCGATGCTGGTGATCTGGCAGCACACGCAGAACGTGGCGCTGGCCCGTGACATCGAGGAGAGCCGTTCGAACGCCGAGAAGAAGCGGCGCGACAACACCCAGCTCGAATTGCAGATTGCCCAACTGGAGAAGCCGGAGGTGCTGGTCTGGAAGAACCAGGCCTGGCGCCTAGGACTGGTGACGCCTTACGAGAGCCAGATTGTACGCGTGACCCCGCAGGATCGTGTGGTGCCGGTGCCGCGGACGCCCGCGCGCCAGGCGCGCAATCCCCGCGCGGTCGCCATGCGACCGTGACGCGGCGGCAGTGACTCATGACTCACGACCGATATCGCTGGCAGGGCTGGATGGTGTGCATTGTGATGCTGGTGGGATTCCTGCCGGTGGGGTACCGCCTCTACCTGTGGCAGGTGGAGCAGCGCGAGGAGTTGATGGCCAAGGAGGGCACGCACACCAAGAAGCAGGTCCTGGAGGGATACCGCGGCAACATCCTCGATGCCCGCGGCGCCATCCTGGCCACCAGCCTGCCGAAGAAGACGCTCGTGGCGGATACGATGTTGTTGAGCGGCCTCGACCTGCCCGCGACGGTCGCCCCGGCCATCGTGGCCAAGACCGCCGAGATCCTCGGCGTCAACGAACGCCAGATCTGGGATCGCTTCGGCCGCAACAGCCAGTACGTCATCATCGCCCACAAGGTGGACGAGGCGGTCTACAACCGCCTGACCAATGAAATCGCGCGCCTCGATTTTGGCGTGGACCTCCGCCAGCTCACCGCGAAGCAGCGGGCCCGGGTTAAACAGGCGCGGCTCGCCGGAATTTACGCCGACGAAAAGGACGAGTTTGTGCGCGTCTATCCCAACGGGCCATTGGGGGCGCACGTGCTCGGGTATGTGGACGGCAGCCACCGCGGCCTGAACGGCATCGAGCGGCAGTTCGACAGTCTGCTGCGGGCCTACGACGGCGCGCGCGTGACCGAGCGCGACGCGCTCGGCGAGGCGCTCTGGATTTACAAGAAGGACGAAATCCTGCCGCACGACGGTTTTGACATTCAACTGACCCTCGACAAGGTCATCCAAGGGGCGTTGGAGGAGGAACTGCAACGGGCGATGGAGGAGCGCC
>CAZAAF010000622.1:0-575 GCA_964482575.1 uncultured Verrucomicrobiota bacterium
CACTCAGCGACATCCATGAAGCACTCCACGATGCGGGTGTCCACGCCACGGCATAGCGACGCGAGGCGATCCTTCGTTTGTCCCCAACTGACAGGGGTCATGCTCGCAGCATGGCTCGCGCTCGCGGGCGCGGCCCCGCTTCAAGCTGCGGACACAAGGAAACCCTCGGATTCGACGGACCGTCCCCGCACATGGATTGACCCGGCGACGGGACACCGGGTAGTCAACCTCTCCCACGGTCTGGGTTCAAGCAGCGGCTTCTATTTTCACCAGGGACCCTTTTTTGATGCCCGGAACATGCTGTTCAAGTCCGCCACGCCCGGCGGCTCGGTCCTGTTCCGGGTCGAAGTGCCGGACGGGACTCCCGTCCAGTTGACGGAACAGAGGACCAGCTATTACGAGGTGATCGGGATGCGCCGGCACGAGGTGTTTTATTTCTCGAAGCAGGCCCCGAATCGCGGCGCTCTCTACGGCATGAACCTGCAGACGCGGGTGCATCGGCTCATCACCGATCGGTTGCAGTTTGATGAGCTTTATGGTGTCAACCTGACGATCAACGCCGACGAAACACTGCT
>CAZAAF010000622.1:585-2699 GCA_964482575.1 uncultured Verrucomicrobiota bacterium
ACGCCGAGCGAATCGGGGAGCATTTCCACCACTACACCCGGGCCCAGCGTTGGGGTGCCTTTGAACGCCTGGGGTTGACCAACCACCTGCTGACCGTCAGCATTGATGGCGGCCAGATTCACGACATCTATCGCACCAATGCCTGGCTCGGCCATGTGCAGTTTGCGTCGCGCGATCCGCATCTGATTGAATTCTGCCGCGAGATTTCGGCCCAGGCCGATCCGGTCAAGGACCGCATGTGGGTGATCCGCTCCGACGGGAGCGGATTGAAACGGATTTTCCCGCAGGTGCCCCGGCAGGACATCGTCACCCATGAATTTTGGGATCCGAAGAAGCCGCGGGTGTGGTTCGACCTGCGCACGCCCGCGCCGCCGGACCGGCGTCTGTACATCGCTTCCGTGGATGTCCGTTCGGGAAAAAACCAGCGGTTCCAGATACCCGAGGAATCCCACTCGATTCACTACAACATCAATGCCGACGGCTCCCTGTTCTGCGGTGATGGGGGGTACCGGTTCCCGGACAAGAAACAGTGGCAGTCCATCTGGGTGTTCCATCGCAAAGGCGACCGGCTTGAACCGGAGCGGATCTTCGACATGCAGGCGCATGACTACGTGCGCACCGAGCCCAATGTGCATTTCGACCCTTCCGGCCAATGGGTGATTTTCACCTATAACGGCGAAGGCGGCCGCAATCAGGTTTACGCCGTGGAGGTCAAGTCCACGGCCAGGCCGGCAGCCCCGTGACGCCGGTTGACGGGTCCGGACGACAACCCTTGTTCATCCACGGGTGTTTGATTGAGCATGAGAAAAACCCTGATGCTGACCTGGCTGGCTGCCCTGGGGGTCGGGTTGCTTCATCTCCCGGTGTGTGCACAGGACAGGCCGGCGAATGGCGGTCTCTTGCGAATGTGGATGAAGAAGAACCAGGATGCGAAGACGATCGAGGCCCGGGCTGTCGGGGTGACTTCCAGGCTGGATGTGTCCTACCTGGACGATAACGATCCCGCGCACAAGCTGGACATCTATGGCCCGCCGAAAACCGGCACGCCGCTGCCTGTTCTTGTTCATATTCATGGTGGCGGCTGGGAAATCGGCGACAAGAGACTGATGCGCACCACCGGCCTGTTCTACGCATCGCAGGGCGTCCTGTTTATCACCCCCAACTATCGTCTGTCGCCCAAGGCCCAACATCCTGCCCACGTCGAGGACTGCGCGGCGGCGCTGGCCTGGGCCTTCACGCATGCGGCCGACATGGGCGGTGACCGGAAGCGGATCTTCCTGTCCGGCCATTCGGCGGGGGCGCACTTGGCGGCGTTGCTGGGCACGGACCCGGCCTATCTGCAAAAATACAAAATCCATCCGTCGGATCTGGCCGGCGTGATTCCCGTGGACACGGCCAGCTTTGATCTCATGGATGAGAGCAATGAAAAGCTGGTGAAGAAACTCGTCCGGGAGTCCTTCGGGGAGGATTCGCAGGTGTGGAAATCCGCTTCGCCTTTTCATCATGTCCTCGCGGCAGGGCGGTATCCCGGCTTTCTCATCTTGAATACAACGAACCGTGCCGCCGCCGCCGAGGGTGGCAGGCGATTTGCCGACAAACTCAAGGGCGTTGGCTGCAATGTGCGCTTTGTGCCGGTCAGTAATCACACTCACGGCGAAATGGCCGCGGGGATGTATGACGCTTCCGATCCCGTTGGTAGCGCCATCCTGAAGTTCCTGTTCCCGGAGACGAAAAAGTGAATGACGGACGAATGGAGATGACCATGAAGCTTTTTTCCACTGTGTTTCATGTCGCGTTTGCTCTGCTCGCGAGCCTCAGGTTGTGCGCTGATACCGTGGACTGCGATGTGGTCGTGGTGGGCGGTGGAACGGCGGGCGTGGTGGCTACGATTCAGTCGGCGCGTTGCGGCGCGAAGACCATCCTGATCGAGGCTGGTTCCCAGTTGGGCGGGAACGCGACGGTTGGAGGCGTCAACTCGCCCGAGCTGTTTTCCCTGTGGGGCCGGCAGCGGGTGGCGGGGATTGGCTGGGAATGGTGCACCAAGACCGCCGAACTGGATGACCAGCAACTGCCCGGTTCGCGGAAACATTTTCGCATCAATCCCCCGTTGTACG
>CAZAAF010000623.1:0-2690 GCA_964482575.1 uncultured Verrucomicrobiota bacterium
CGTGGGGGAGGACTCGGTTTTCATGATAATGACCTGGCGGGTGGCGGTCCGCAAAGGCTGCGGGGGATGTTGTTGGCTTGATGTCATGGCGATCTCAGAGCGAACAACCACAGCGGCAACCCTACCGCCGGCGCGGCGTCGTGAAAAGGCAAATCTCCCCGGTGTCGGCGGCACCGCGCGCAACCAAGGCTCGACTTGCGGGGGCCGGCGGGTATCATGGCGGCAGAGTTTCAAAGGAGCCGGAAGATGAACTCGATGCCTGCATCGCCTCGATGCAGTTTATGCCGCGCTCAAAGTGGCGGTGACGGCTCCGTATCGTCCAAGCCCACCCCCTAAGGAGAAAATGCCATGAACCCGTCGCCCCACCACCATGCCCACTGCCACTGCTGTGTCTCGCGCCGCGATTGCCTGAGATATCTTTCAACGGCCGCGCTCGGCGCGGGCCTGCTTGGGCCGGCGTTGAGCGCCGTCGCGAAGGAGACGGCGCGGTACGCCAACCCCGATTACGTGGACATGGCCAAACTGCGGCCGTGCCCGGAGGTGCGGATGGCGGCGGCGATCTTCGAGAAGCCGCGCCCCTACTGGCTCGGCTGGCCCGGCACGACGTATGACCTCGACGCCCATCAAAAGGAATACAAGGCCAGACTCGCCGCCTCCAGCCGGCGGCTCGGCATCAAGACCGATCTCGCGCCCAGCCCCATCAACGACGAGGCCGGGGTCGGCACGTTCATCGAGAAGATCAAGGCCGAGAAGCCCCACGGTGTGCTGGTCATCCTTCAGAGCATCTTCTGCTGGCCGTGGCTGGCGCGCCTGCAAAAGGAAACCGGCGTGCCGCTGATCGTTTTCGCGCCGGTGGGCGTGGCGTTCACCGGGCATGTGCTGCGCCTCTCGCGCCTGCCGGGCGTCTATGTCGCCTCGACGCTCGAGTGGTCCGCCGCGGAGGACGGCATGCGGATGTTGCGCGCCAAGCGGATGTTCGAGGAGACGCGCGTGCTGTGGATTCGCGGCAAGGAGCGCAAGGACACGGTGCTCGACCGGCTGGGCACCAAGGTCCGCGCCATCCCGCGCGACACGTTCAACCTCGCGTTCGACAAGACGACGGCGACGACGGAAGTGCGCGACGTGGCCAGCGACATGCGCCGCCATGCCAAACGCGTGGTCGAGCCAACCCAGAAGGATTGCATCAATTCCGCGCGCTCGTTCGTCACCGCCAAGCGGTTGCTGGCGGACGAACAGGCCAACGCCCTCTCGATGGACTGCCTCGGCATGGTCAGCGCCAAACTCGTGCCCACCCCGCCCTGTTTCGGATGGACCCTCCTGCAGGACCACGGGATCACCGCCGGTTGCGAGGCGGACCTCTACGGCGCGATGTCGTTGATGCTCACAAGCTACCTGCTGGACCGGCCCGGCTACATGAACGATCCCGTGCCCGAAACCGCCAAGAACCTGCTGATCACATCCCACTGCACGTGCGGCACCAAGCTCCGCGGTTTCGACAAACCGCCGCTGCCCTATGTGCTCCGCAGCCATTCCGAGTCCGCGCTGGGGGTCTCCACGGAAACGCTCTGGCCTGTCGGTGAGCCGGTCACGCTGGTCCGGTTCGCCAACAAACCGGATGAGATGATCGTGGACACCGGCAGGATGATCAGCAACGTCCAGACGCCGCCCGCCGGCGGCTGCCGCACGGCGCTGGAGGTGAAGATGGACAACGTCGAGGACTGCCGCGATGTGCTCGGCTTCCACCAGGTCGTGACCCTGGGCAATCACAAACGGGTGGTGGAAGCGTTCTGCCAGCTCTGCGGCATCAAGGTTGTTCATTCGCCGGAACACGCGCCGGAACCGGAAGCCAGGAAAGCCTAGGGTACCCGCAGGCCTTCCGAACAGAAGCCAGACCCGCCGCGCCGACCGTCCGCGGGACGGGAGGCGTTCAGGCCGCTCTTGCATCGGCGGCGGCAGTTGCTATTCTCCGCGTGCGGTCCCGAGAACGCGCATGCCTTAGAAACGGTCACGCATGAAAGAGCTGAAAGCCTGTGTTGCGGAAATGATCGGCACCTTCGCGCTGGTCTTCATCAGCGTGGGCGCCATCCACAACGCCAACCAGCAGCAGATGGATTTGCTCGGCATCGCGCTCGCCTACGGGCTGGCCGTGGGTGCGATGGTCTCCACCACCGCCGCCATCTCGGGCGGCCATCTGAACCCCGCCATCAGCTTTGGTGCGTTCATCGCCGGCAAACTGGACCTGAAACAGACGCTCCGCTACATCGGCTCGCAACTGTTGGGCGCGGTCGTGGCGGGCCTGGTGTGCGTGACGATCTTTGAGAAAAGCGGGGTCAGTGTCGCCACGCCCGATCTCGGCAAGGACGTCTCCACCGGCACCGCCATTCTCGTCGAGGCCATCCTGACGTTTTTCCTGATGCTGGCCATGGCGGGCACGGTCATGGACGTCCGGGCGCCGAAGATCGGCGGGCTGGCCGTCGGCATGGTGGCGGCCATGGGCGTCCTGTTCGCCGGCCCATTGACCGGCGCCGCCATGAACCCGGCGCGCGTGTTCGGCCCGGGCCTCGCCAGCCGCCACCTGGCCAACCATGCGATTTACTGGATCGGGCCGATGTTTGGCGCGGCGCTGGCCGGCGTCCTGTACGGCTGGTTCCTGGCCCGCAAAGACGAACCGTCCGGCGTGGGGCTCAAGA
>CAZAAF010000624.1:0-2665 GCA_964482575.1 uncultured Verrucomicrobiota bacterium
GTTGTTCGAGGAAAAACTCAAGGACGAGGTTGCGCGCCAGGTGGTGGAGGCGGAGACGCGGGTGGAGTCGCAGGCCGACCAGCTCGCCACGGCCCGGAAGTCGCTCGTCACCGCCGAGGAAAACCTGCGGCTGAGCCGCGAGCGGAAAAAGTTCGAGGTGGCCAACGTGCTGGAGAACATCCTGGCCGAGCAGGAGCTGACGCGGACGCGGAACGATTATTTCACGGCGGTGGCGGAGTTCAACAAGGCCCAGTACGCGTTGAACAAGGCCCTCGGCTCGATCACCGCGCCGTCGGCGAAGTGAGCGTGGAGCGTGGGGGCTGAAGCGTGAAACGTAAAACGTAAAACGTGAGGCGGACCGGAGGGCGGAAGGCGGAGGACAGGGAGAAGATGGGAGTTGGGAGTTTGGAGATGGGCGGAAGGTGGAGCGTCGAGCGCGGAATGTGACGCGGCGGCCCGTTCGGAGTTCCGCGTTTACGCGGGTCCGTTCCGATGATGGAGGCTGCGCGCCGTTACGCCTCAAGGCAGCTTCGCGGGAAGCTGCCAGACCCAGTCGCCGTCCTCGCTACCGCTTATCTTGTCCCCTTTACCGCCGTCATCTTTCTCGTTCCAGCCGACGGAATAAAGAACATAGCCGTCGCCGTCGCGGCGATACTTCAGCGGCTCGCCGGTGATGATGTCGTGCGGCAATTTGGCCATGAAGCGCGGCACGAGCGCGTCGAGGGAATCGGGAAACTTGCCGTGCACAAGACGATGCCGCTCCAATGCACAAGCGAGCACGGCCTCATCCATGGTGGTTTGTGCGTAAGCGCTCTTTCTGATCATCGCACTGTAGGTTGACGCGGTTGCATTGACGATAGCCCTGTGATGCCAGAAGCCGGCCTGCTCGTCTTTATCGAGAGTCTGTTCGATTTGTTTGACTCGTTGTGGATAAACCCGCCGGGCGGTCATGTCGAAAACCGGGAAAACCTGTTCGTCGAAATAACGGTTGTAATTGAGTTGCTCAAAGTCGAGCCAGCCGGTGGGAATCGTGTAGGAAACGATTGTTCTCAGGAATGGCGGTTTGCTTGTGTGTGCTTCAAAATCAAGAGGCAGGTCGTAACAAAGTCCCAGTGCGCTCAACAATGCGCTGCGGGGCTGCTTTTTCAGGCAATCAAAAGCGGCGTTTCCGCAAGCGGCCCGCTCCGCTTTCACGACGTAATGGGCGCTGGCCAGATAATTCACGTTTTGCAGGTACATTTGCAAAGCTTCCAGTTGTGCGTCAGACCATTGATGGTTTGCCAAACCTTCCCAGATGATCTGCATGCTCATTTCGCGCCCGGTCATGCTAACCAGATAACCAACCAGGAAATCGTTCTGGGTGGTGTCGGCCATGTACGACAATAACTGAACATCCGCGAGCGCCTGTTGGGATTGACCCAGCGCAAGTTCGGCGGATGCCTGCAGGGACAGAACTCTATAGACAGTGAAGAGCATCCCGGCGTGCGCGAACGATAGCCCCAGTGGATTTTGGGCCTCGTAATGCAGGTCAAACCGACAATGCGGTCGCCGACTGGCCGCACGCAATTCCTCGATGACTGGCTCGTATTGTTTCAATGCCGCCAGCACCGCGGATGCAACTGCGGCTCGCTCTTGTGGAGTGCGTGGTTTCGTTCGCGAAACCGTCGCCACCTCGTCAGTGACCGGCTTCTGCAGTGCTTCCCGCCAAGCCACGAGGTCGATGCACAGGCCTCTGGCCCTTCCACTGTGTCCTCCAAGAGGCAGCGATTTCGCAAACTCCCGCGTGCGTTTCAGCGCCTCCGTCTGGCGGGGCCGGCCCGTGGCGGGATCGAAGTTTGAGAATGGCGCGAGGAATGGCGTCATGGCGAAATTCTGGTCGTCGGGCACCGGCGGCGGAATAAAGGACGCCCGGTCGAGCTTCTCGCCTTTGGCCTCCAGCGTGCGTTTGTATTCCATCCAAGCCCGTTCGCCGCGCCTGTTCTCTTCCAGGTGAAACAGGATGAACAGGAAGACGAGGCAGGCGAGGGCGTAGAGAATCCGGCGAAGCCATCGCATGGCCTTGGATGGGCTCGCGGGTTTTACAGAGCTGTCTCCTTGCGTTGTCATGGTTGCATTCGTGGCCTTGGACCGCGCGATGCTTCTGAGACCGGGAAGAATAGTCCTTCAGATGCCACGCGAGTGCAACCTGTTTTGTTCGCAGAGACTCGGCGAGGCTTGGCGCGATTCGGTGTTCTACGCTGTTCTTGGCCGGAACGATGCAGTTCAACACAGCCCGGAGGGCTGGAACATGAGTAGCCGCGGGTGAAACCTGCGGAAAACAGGAAGTCAATTCCCTGCACCCTGAAAGGGTGCAACCCTCTCGGCCGCACACACACTGGGGCTGGCTCCGCGAGAGTTGGACCCCTCCGGGGTCCGGGGCAATGTCATGTCATGGTTCCGCAGGTTGTACCTGCGGCTACTCATGTTGGGCCCCTTCGGGGCCGGTTTAACTGCATCGTTGCGGCTCAGTGGGTCATGAGCGGTCTATGAATTTCTGGCTCCGATTCGTTGGCGGCTTCTGCCTCGCGGAGCGAGGCTATGAAGGTAGCCGTGGGCTTCAGCCCACGGTCGAGGATGTCCCGGCCCGGGCGTCGCGGAGCGACGCGTGAACGATTCAGGCGTCGCT
>CAZAAF010000625.1:0-2648 GCA_964482575.1 uncultured Verrucomicrobiota bacterium
AGGGGCGGGGAGGAGAAGGCAGTAGGCAGAAGGCAGGAGGCAGGGGGCAGAAAGGAAGATTGGCCGCGAATGACGCGAATGGACGCTAATGAGGACGACGGCAATGGAGCCGCACACGAAGGCTCGAAGGGGGCTGTGCCGGGATACTGCGAAACGAAGCGAAATGTCGATCCGCGGATTTCACGGAAGGAGGATGGTTGGTTGCAAATACATCCAGGTCCCGTTGTTTAAGGTCCGGGCCGGTGATGGTTGCGTTAATTTTTAAAGGCCGATGAAGATTAATGAGGCCCAAATAAACACTCGTAAAGGTAAGCTCTGGTTTTTCGACCTACAAACTGCGAAACGAAGCCAAATGAACGCTGGCGGACTCTATTTGACGATCTCCAGCCAGCCGAAGGAGGTCGGGACGTGAAAGTCGGGTTCCTCGGTGCGCGGGTCCACCCAGCTCATCCAGTTCTCGATGGGCGGCGGACCGTAGATGTGCAGCCCGCGGTTGTGGATGCTGGCGCGCTGGACCACCGGCCGGCCGCTGCGGTCATGGTCGAACTCCGCGCGGAACAGCCCGCAACGGATCTTCACGCCCGGCTGCAGCCGCGGGAACCCCATCGCCTCCAGGCTCGCGAGCGGGACGCGTCCCTCGACGATGTAGCCCTTCGGCAGGGGCGATGCCTTGGTTTCGAGCCCGGGAAGGTCCCACGAGGTATCGAGCTTGCGATAGTAGGTGCCGCGGTAGGTGAAGGCCCGCCCGCGCGAGTCCACCTCGAAGCAGAAGTAATCGCGCATCCGGTCATCGAGACAGAAATAGACCTCGACGCGATCCTCGAAGACCTCGGCTTCCTTGGAGGGGAGGTTGTCGAGGACGACGATGTCGTCGTCGTGGACGCGGAAGGTGAAGTAGAGGTGCGTCGCGTCGCACAGCGCGCGGAACTCGGTGGCCGGTGCGGGCGTCGTCTTCCACGGAAAGATGAAATGCGCCTCCGGGGCGGCCCCGGCCCACGCGGGCGAATCGGCCCGGCCGTTGAGGGTGATGCCTGCCGACGGCTGCCAGTGGACGCGATACGTCTGCGGGCTGGGGCGGCGCGGCAGGAAATCATCCTCATGCACCCGGAGCCGGAGCGGTCCCTGGAAGGTGGTGACCCAGAGTTCGCCGGGGATGTGTTCATAGACATACGGATAGGCGAGGCGATGGTCCGGCTCCTTGTCGCCGGGCTGCATGGGGTCGTACGCGACGACGACGGGCGCGGTCCACGTGGCGCCGTCGTCCTCGCTGAACGCCATGGAGAGCTGCTCGCGGCGTCCGGTCTTTTTCTCCCTGTCGATGAAGCGGTTCCAGAAGAGCACGAGCCGCCCGCTCTGCAGCCGCAGCAACTGGCCGGGCGAGCCGCTGGCCTCGATCTTCGAGGGACGGATATCGGTCCACGTCAGCCCCTCGTCGCGCGAGAACGCCTCGGTGAAGCAACCGCGAGATGTGCGGAGGAGCATCCAGAGCCGGCCATCCTTGAGCTGCGCCAGCGTCGGTTCGATGCCGCCGCCGTGGTCCCCGTAGCCGCCGTACTCGCCGAGGTCGATGACGTTGCTCTTCTTCCACGTCTTGCCGTCATCGTCGGAGACGTGGCTGAAGCAGACATGGCGGCCGGGGTTGCTGGCCGGGGCCTGGCACGCGAGCACGACCCGCCCGCTGCGCAACTGGATCATCGTTCGCAGCGCCCCGCAGTACGCCTCCTGCAACCGGATGGGCGTCTCCCATGTCTCGCCCTGGTCGGTGCTGCGCGTCACATAGACCGGCAGGCGCATGCCGGGCTGCGGACCGCCGTGGGCCTGGTCCCATTGGAAGACCATCTCCTTGACGTTGAGGAACGCGAGCAGCAGCGTGCCGTCGCGCGTCCGCAACAGCGCGCGCTCGCCGCGGCACTGGAACTTCGCCGGGTCGGCAAAGAGCGGGCGGGGCGTCCAGCTCCTGCCGTCGTCGCGGCTGACGAGCACGCGCGCGTCGTCCACGGCGAGCACGGCGCCATCGCCGCGTTTGGCGAAGGGGCCGAGCCACGCAGCGGGGAGCGGTTCGCACGACGGATGCAGGCAAAGTGTTTTCGCGCCGAACGGGACACGGTTCCAGTCCGGCGCGGCGGCGACGCAGAGCAGGGCGAGCAAGAACATCCGATGCATAGACACTCCTTCCGGTTGCAACAAACGGCCGCCATGGTGCCGCGGAATCCCGGCGGACGCCAAGGGAAAAACGGCGACAGGGCGGTGGGGGCCAAATGCGGACGGCTCTCTAAGGTTTTTACCTATGATAGAATCAGGAGAACTCCAATAGACACCGCGGCACGCTTGCGAGACACTCACAGCGCAAGCGAGGAATGTCCGCCGGGACGGCAGGCGCGTACGCATGCCGCTCCTGTAATTTTGTGAGGTTTACAAGGTGAGCTTGGAAACAGTCAGAATGTCCGACGCCGAAGACGGCGTGCAATGGGAACGAACTCTGCCGGACGCCGGAGTCTGCCGGGCCCGCATCATTACCGGTACGCTGGTGGAGTGTCTCGTGCAACAGCCCTGGGAATGTCCCTCGGCCATCTCTTTCGGCTACAGCCATATTTGCATGAACCCGGACCGGAGCCATATCGTCGCGCGAACGCGCCCGACACAGGCAC
>CAZAAF010000626.1:0-2646 GCA_964482575.1 uncultured Verrucomicrobiota bacterium
AGTCATCGATGACCAGCGCGGAAATGTTGTCCACCAGCAACCGGAACACCCGGGACTGCG
Source organism: uncultured Verrucomicrobiota bacterium (assembly GCA_964482575.1). Classification (GTDB taxonomy): domain Bacteria; phylum Verrucomicrobiota; class Verrucomicrobiia; order CAIQCK01; family CAIQCK01; genus CAIQCK01. The sequence goes on from CAZAAF010000626.1 coordinate 61, forward strand.
ATGAAGCCACGTGATACCAGAACGGCTCGTGCACATCCTCCGCCCCGTCGAAATAGACCATGTCATACGGCCCCGTCTGGCGATAAATGTCGGCGAGCCGGCGCGCCACCTCGTCCTGGATGTCGGTGTCCTGGTCAAACCGGATGAAATCCGGCCACGTGTCCACGTCGAGCAGGGCGCACGTCATCCCGGCAGCGTGCGAAGCGGCGCGGCTTGCCAGGTGGCCACGCCGGCAACCGGTAAACTGGAATGGCGCATGGCGGGTGTACCCCTCGTATTCGATCAGCTCCTTGCCGAACTTGAGCAACCGGCGCCCGTTGTCCAGGGTACATCCCGCCGGATCCTCGCGCACGGTCAACACGGTGGCGTCCGCCCCCACATCCGTCACCAGCGTGAAAGAACGAACGGTGTGCAGCCGGTCATCCGGCACGGGGGTCACATAGGCATCCCGCTTGGAGGCTTTGTTGTAGTGGATGTGCAACCCCGTCTTCAAACCGGCGGCACGAATCGCATCGGTCACCTGTTTGAGATCGCTCATGCCGTTCGGATACCGGTCGTTCCATGCGAAATGTCCCGCGCCCCTGGCAAACGCCGTGTAGGAAAGCAGGATCATGCGGAACCCGCCGAGCTTCGCCCATCGGATGTACTCCGCGATATTCCGGGGATCGGGCCGCGCCGCCCACATATACGAGAGCCGCTGCAGCGGCGAACGGCGGGACGCGACTCCCGGTGGCAGATGGAAATCGCGTTCCACCAAGGCCATCGCATCGAGGAACTTCTCCTGGGGATCGCGGCAGCCGAACAACACGGCCGTAGCGCCACAGAAACCGGGGGCTTTTTCCGCGGCGGCGATCATTTCCACGTGACGTTCCGCCGGCAGCATCTCGACGTTGGCCTGCAGGCTGCCGCCGCAAAGACAAACACCAAACCGTTCGTCGGACGCGAGGTTGACCCATCGGCCAAGCACCGGCAACCGGCGGAGGTTCAGCCGGAGGAATTCAATCCGGTCCACCGGCCCGCCTTCGACACCCAACAGCTCGAAGGCCAGGTAACCGTCCGCGCGGCGCACGCGACAGGCGGCTGTGACGTTCGCAGCTCCGAAGTCGATGATCAGCTTGTCATTCTCCAAACGCGCACGGGTGGCATCGACATGCGAACCGCCCTTGTAAATCCATCGGCCGATCACCGCCGCGTGCGGGCCCTCCGCCGTGGGCACCATGCAGCCGCCGCGATAAATCGTCGCCACGGGACACGGCTCCGGGGCCGCGTACTCGACGTTCTCCTGTTTTGCAACGAGACTGCGCACCCGGCCATCCCCGGTGATCTCCAGGCGAAGCTGTTCCGTCTCCAGCACGGCGGCGACACCCGATGCACCGGCAGAGACCGTCAACCACGCCGCCAATCCCACGAGGATTCGGCGACTGACGACATTCAGGCATGGCAGGGAGTTCATCACGATGTCACTCGATCGGGATATTCAGCGCCTGCATGACGCCCTTCGTGTACCCGATGGCAAAGAGCCGGCCCAGCGACTAATAGCCGGGCTGGTCATTCTTCTCGCCCGCCATGGTCGGCACATGATCCACGCGCACCGGGCCGGTAAAGCCGAGTTCATGGTAGAGCTTCAACAGTGCCGGCATGTCGGTGGTGCCGTCGTCGTGGAAGGTCTCCTCGAATCGCGCCGCCGTGCCGCGCACGTCCCGGAAGTGGACAAAAAACAGTTTCCCCTGGGCCGCGAAACGCCGTGCCCACGCCGCCACGTCGCATCCCATGAGTTTGAAATTGGCCTGGCAAAACGTGACCCCGTTGGAGGGGCTTGGCGCCAGCGCCATCGCGCGCTCGAAGTTCTCAGGCTTGTAGAGAATGCGGGCCACCCCGCGCAGCGCCGGCAGGGGCGGATCGTCGGGATGCATCCCCATCTGCACGCGGGAGGCCTCCGCCACTGGCATCACGCACTGGATGAAGTACGCGTAGTTTTCCCAGATGCGCTCCTCGCCGACGTTGCCCACGTCCGTCAGCGACGCCGGCACATCGGCCACATCGAAGTGCGACGTCAGCGCCCCGCCGCGGGTGGGGACGTCGCCATGGGTGCGATGCCAGCCAATGCCGGCCATGAAATTGTAACAGAGCAGCGGGATGCCGAGTTCCCCCATGTTGCTCAGCATCCGGCCGTATCGCTCGATGTCCTCGTCACGCCCCTCGAGCCCCAGCTTGATGCGGCTCATGTCAAACTCGTCGCCCTCCAGCCCGTACAGCGTGAAACCCGCCTCTGCGAACCGCGACTGGATCGTCCGCAGGGAGTCGATGTCCCACGGCGGTTTCAACCCCGTCAATTCCGGCGCGCACTTGCAGATGGCGTAACGCACGCCCATCTGGCGGGCGAGCTGCCATTGCACGTTCGGTTGCGCCGGAAGAAAGTCCGCGAGTTTCATTTTGCCAGGTTGATTCGCTCGGGCCGCGCGTTCCATGCGCCCACCGTGAGGGCGGCGTGCGACCGCGGGCCGGGATCGCTCCAAAGGAGTTCCACCTGCAGCTCGCGTTCTTCGCCCGGGGCCAGCCAGAAGAAGCTGTCCGTGGCGTAGAACG
>CAZAAF010000627.1:0-2639 GCA_964482575.1 uncultured Verrucomicrobiota bacterium
GATTTGCATTCCGCCGAACTGGCGAAGAATGGCGCTACCGGTTGGAAGATCGTCCTGCCCGACGAGCCGACGATGGTCGAGAAGACGGCCGCGCGCGAACTGGCCGATCATTTGAAGCAGGTGACCGGCGCCGGGTTCCAGACGATGGCCGAGAAAGACGCGCCCGCCGGGGGCAGATCGTTGATCTTTGTTGGCAACACCGCAAAGGCCCCGAAGAAGGACTACAAGTTCGATGAAATCCTGATCAAGATGGACGGTGGGAATTTGATTCTCGCCGGGCACAAGAAGCGGGGTTGCCTCTACGCGGTTTACTCGTTCCTGCAGGATGTTGTCGGTGTTCGCTGGTGGACGCCCGACGATACGTTCGTGCCGAAAAAGCCCACGCTGGTTGTCGCGGATGATCTGGCGGTTGCCTATGCGCCGCAGATGTTCTCGCGGGAGATGTATCATCGGAACGCCCAGCCGTGCGTCTTCTCCGCCCGCATGAAGGGCAACGGGTCCATCACCCCGGAATACGGCGGCGCGGTGCGGATCATCAACTTCGTCCACTCCTTCTATAAGTATCTCCCGCCTGAGAAGTATTTCGACGCGCACCCGGACTGGTATTCGGAAATCAAGGGCAAGCGCAAACACGAAAACGCGCAGCTCTGCCTGACCAACGAGGACATGATCCGGGAACTGACGAAGAACGTCTTGGAAACGCTGCGGAAGAATCCCGACGCGAAGATGATTGATATTTCCCAGAACGACTGGCACGGATTCTGCACCTGCGAAAAATGCAAGGCGGTTGACGATGCCGAGGAGAGCCACGCCGGCACGCTCGTGCAGATGCTCAACAAGGTGGCCGGGGCGGTGGCGAAGGAGTTCCCGGATGTCTGGGTCGAATCGCTGGCGTATCAATACACGCGCAAGCCGCCCAAGACCCTCCATCCGCGTGACAACGTTTTGATTCGCCTCTGCACGATCGAGTGCTCTTATCTTCAGCCGCTGGATGGCGAGCAGAACCAGAAATTCGCCGCGGACATGGAAGGCTGGAGCAAGCTGGCCAAACACCTGTTCATCTGGGATTACACGACCAACTACAACGACTATCTGGGGCCGCATCCCAACCTGCGTGTGCTGGTGCCGAACGTCCGGTACTTCATCCGGCACGGCGCCCTCGGGCTCTTCGAGGAGGGCGAGGGCGACGACTTCTGCGAACTGAAGAACTGGGTGCTCCTGCGCGCGATGTGGGAGCCGGACTTGGATGACGGGAAACTGATCGATGAGTTTGTGCGCGGCTATTACGGCGAGGCGGTCGCCCCGTTCATCAAACAGTATTGGGACATCCTGTTCGCGAAGGCGGAGGCGGAGAAGATCTATCTCGGCTGTTTCGGCATGAATTCGGCGAAATGGATCGATCTGGTGACCCTCAATCAGGTGACCGGGCTCATGAACAAGGCCATGGAAACGGCGGCGAAAGTGTACGGCCCGGATTCCAACGAACGGCGCCGGCTCCGGAAGTCGATGATGGGCGTGGATCATGTCTGGCTGAGCCGGTACTACCCGCTGCGGTGCGAAGCGCGGGAAAAGAAGCTGCCGTTTCTCGGTCCGAAAGACCCGCTTCAGGCGACCGAGGAGTTCGCGCAGCTCTGCAAGCGGTTAAAGACGAAAGCGGCAGTCATTTCGCAGGAAAAGAACCTCGGGATATATCTGGAGGGACTGAAAGCGGGATTCATTGCGCAGAAGAACCCGCCTGACATCTGCAAGGGCGTGCCGGAGGACAGTTGGGTCATTTTCGACGCCCTGTCGTTCAACAACCACCGCAATGTGGCGGCGGTTGTCCAGGATCCCGAAGGCTGGAACGGCAAGAGCGTTCGCATGGGGACGAAGGTGGACTGGAATACCAACTATACGCCGCCGGTCCACGGGAAGTACCGTGTGCTCGCCTCGCTGCGTTGCGAGGGAACCCTCCAGAAAGGCAAGGTTGGTTCGTGGGGTGTCTATGACGCGAAGGGCAGGAAATCGCTCAAGACGAGAATCCTCACCGCGACTGATTTCCAGAATGAGACAGGTGCGTTCGACAAAAAATTCCGGTGGATCGATCTGGGACCGATTGATTTCGTTCCCGGCGCCTATTTCTGGTTTGCCCATGGACACAGCTCCGAACTGGACGCCATCTTTGTGGACCGTGTCGTGCTCATTCGATCGGAATGATCCGACTCGAGACTCTGTTTATGACCAACACCCCGCGCTTCACTTTGGCCGTGCCGGGACCGGGCAATATCGGCGGCCGATTAGTGCCTGCACAGACAGGCAGGTCCATTCCGTCCGTGCTCACAGGAACCCGATGACGATGAAGGCTCAACGAATCCAATCCTTGTTTGCCGTGGCCGTGGCCATGGTCGTGATGCAATCCCTGTCCGTCGCCGCGGACACGCGCGTTGGCGTGGCGGCCACGGACATCACCCCGCCGCTGGGGATTCCGATGGCGGGCTACTACCACGCCCGCGGCGCCGACGGCGTGCTCGATCCGCTCTTTAGCAAGACCATCGTTCTGGAACAGGACGGCGAACGCATCGCGTTGGTGACGCTGGACATCATCAGCATCACGAGGTACATCACCCATCAGGCGCGAGAGGAGATAGATAAGACAACCC
>CAZAAF010000628.1:0-2618 GCA_964482575.1 uncultured Verrucomicrobiota bacterium
CCGGAGCAAGCCCTTCCCATCCCGTTAATCCTGTCTGAAAATCCCTTCGCGTTCGTTCGCGGCTTCGCCGTTCATCCCTGTCTGTAACCGCGCGCGGGCCTCTGGAATTGTCTCGCAATGGCCTCGCGGTTGTTTATCCTGCGGGCTTGCTGAAACACGCCGCCGGCTGGTTTCCGGCGGTGGCGTGACGAGGCAAAGGAGGACAAGGTGAAAAGGCGTTTTGTCGCGGTCGTATCGCTTTGGCTGGCATTCACCGCCCCGGCTGCCGAGGATCCATCCAAGGTCGCGGTGATTGACGGGGTGCACTACACCGGGGTGGCTTGGGGGCCGATCAAGGACGGCAAGGCGATGATGGTGTCGGACCAGGGGACGCGGTGGATCGAGCTGGACAAACTGCCCGAGCGCGTCGCGCGCAGCTACGGGTTGAAGGGCGGCAACCTCAATTACGCGATTCCCACAAATCCGTTGGCGCCCGGGGGCGCCTTGACGTCGCCGGTGACGACACTCCCGATGCCGAAGGCGGGGAAAACCAGGATCATCGAAGAGGAGGGATGGAGGGTGGTGACGCGTTTTGCCGGCAGCGGGGACATGAGCACGGAGCCTTTCGAGGTCGCGACCGCGCCCTGGCGTCTGCGTTGGCAGGCCCTCGGGACTTCGTCCTCCGACGATGGTTATCTTCACATCGTCATTTTCAGGCCCGGCCAGAAGGATGTCGTGGGACGCGCGGATGGAATCCCCTCGGGGGCGACGCATTGTTACGACGCGGGCGCGTTCTATTTGCAGATTCGCACGTCCATGACCCGGTACGAAATGGTGGTTGAAGAGCGGTCGCCGGGTGAGCGGGCGGGCGGGGCATCGGTCCCGGGCCCGTTGCCGCAGCCGCCGCCGGTGCCCGTCGTTACGAGGGCACCCCCTATACCGGGAGCCGCGCCCGCCGGCCCGGCCATGCCCGAGGTTCCCCGAAGGAAGAGGGGTGTAAGTTCCGCCGTGGCTGAGGCGTCGCGCGCCGAATCCGTTCCGGTCCCGGTGTCCCTGACCGTGGCGCGGTTGGGGGAATCCGAACAGGAGATCGCCGGCAAGTTCGGTCCGTCGAGGAAGACGATGGCCGGCATCGGGCCGGGCAAGACGATGTTCCTGTATTTTCGCGATGGCTATTCCGCGGGCGTCCAGTATCAGGACGGCCGCGCGGTCGGCGTGACGTATTCACGCGTGGATGAGGATGTGATTCCGCCACCGGACTTGACCACGATCCTCAAGGCGAATGACGCCGGGCAGCGGTGGGATTCCGTGGCGCGCCGGCAATTGCGTCGGGCCGACGGCGCGTGCGCCCAACTGAATGAGCAAGGCACCGTCCTGACCCTCTCCGCGCCCGGTTGCGATTCGCTGCAGCCCGCCACCAAGTGATGCCGCCGGGGAACCGGCGCGGGATCACTTCCCGGCCCTGGCCATCGCGTCGATCTCGCTCATCTTGAAGCGGACACTGACGATGGAGCAGCCGCCGTCGTCCGGGCGATACTTGACGTAGGTCGTGGCGACGATGGTGCCGTCGGGCAACAGGTGGAGGCCGGGATAGAAGCCGTCCTTGATCGTACGCAGCAGGCTGATGCGGTACTGGCCAGGGCGGCACTGCTTGATGTCGTCGTAGGTGCCGACCCACGCGATGAAATATCCCGGGGCGGCGGAGGGGGTGACGCCGCGAAAGACGATGACGAGCCGGCCATCGGGCAGGCGGATGCCGTGATGCCGGTCGCCGGAGAGTCCCCACGGCGTGTCCACGGCGCGGCTCCAAGTCCGGCCCTCGTCGCGGCTGAACATCACCAGGCTCGTGCCGGAGCGGCGGTTCTCGCGCATGATGCAGCAAAGCTCATGGCCGTCGGGCGACCGGAAGACATACGGCTCGCACGGGTCTTTGCAGTCGAGTTGCGTGCCGTCGCAGGCCATGACGGGCGGCGACCAGGTGAAACCGCCGTCCCGGGTGACGGACTGGAGCACCTGCAGGTTCGCGTCCTTGCCCTGCGCGCCGCGATGGAACATGCCGAGGTAGGAGCCGTCCTTCAGCCGCACGATGCTGGAGAAGGTCATGACGTTCCGGAACAGGCCGTCCCTGGCGACGGGCGAACTCAACGGCGGCTCCTCGCGCCATGTTTTGCCGTCGTCCTCGCTGACGATGCGCGGCATCCAGCCCTGCAGGCGGTTGGGAACCTCGTGGATGACTTCCTTGTCCGTGGCCGTGCGCGAGACGAAGACCCAGAGCCGCTCCTTGCCCTGCGGATCGGTGAGGCGGTAGAGGCTCGGGCAGTTCCTGAAGTTGGCGTAGTCCGGCGGCAATGTGTCGTCCAGCCGCGTCCACGTGAGCCCGCCGTCGTCGCTGCGCGCCATGGGACCCGCATGGCCGCCGTGGCCGATGTTCCAGACGCAGAAGATCGTCTTGTTGTCCGCGAGCATCGCGGTCGTGGGATGCGCCTGGTACACCTGCGGCGTGCCCTGGGCGATGATGACGTGGCGGTTGGTCTCGGTGGAGATGTCGAGGATCGTCAACGCGTCCTTGTGCTGCTGCCAGAGAGCCTTCGTTTCCGCGGGCGCGGATTCCCAGAGGGGTTTCGCGGGCTTCGGTTTGT
>CAZAAF010000629.1:0-2613 GCA_964482575.1 uncultured Verrucomicrobiota bacterium
CCCTTCAACAGGTACGACAGTGCGCTCAGGGTGCAGAACGCCGGGGAACGGATTGTCATCCGCCACGGCACCCCGCCGCCCTTGCTGACGATGTAAAAGCCCAGTTCTCCCTTGGGGTTTTCCGCCCCGAAATAAATCTCCCCCTCCGGCACATCGGGACCCTCGGTGACGATCATGAAATGATGGATGAGCTGTTCCATCTTGGTGAGTACTTGCTCCTTCGGCGGCAACACACTCTTCAGATCCGGGGCCTGAATGGGTCCGCCCGGCAGCTTGTCGCACGCCTGTTTGAGGATGCGAACCGACTGCCGCATTTCCTCCATGCGGACCAGATAACGGTCGTAACAATCGCCCTTCGTCCCAACCGGCACCTCGAATTCAAAATCCTTGTAGCAGAGATAGGGATGATTCTTGCGGAGATCAAACTCCACGCCACTGCCGCGAAGGTTCGGGCCGGTGATGCCGAAATCGATCGCCACATCCTTCGGCAGCACACCCACGCCCTCGTTGCGGTCCACAAAGATGCGGTTGCGCGTCAACAGCCGGTCCACCTCATCAATCATCCGCGGAAAATCATTGAGGAACTTCTTCAACTCGTCGATCCAGCCGTTGGGAAGGTCCCGTGCAACGCCACCCACCCGCGTATAACTGTTCGTGAGCCGGGCCCCGGTAAGTTTCTCCATCAATGACATCAGCCGCTCGCGCTCGGTAAACGTGTACAGAAACACGGTCATCGCCGCCAGATCCAGCGCCATGGCACCCAAGCCAACCAGATGGGAAGCAATGCGCGCCATTTCGCAACAGATGACCCGGATATACTGGCAACGGACCGGCACTTGCAGGCGCATCAATTTCTCCACAGCCAGTACATAAGCGACGTTATTCGCCAGCGGCGAAAGATAGTCCAGCCGGTCCGTGTATGGCACAAACTGATTGTAGGTAAGGTTCTCCGCGATCTTCTCATCGCCGCGATGCAGATACCCCACCTCGGGAATGGCCTTCATCACAACCTCGCCATCCAACTCCAGCACAATCCGAAGCACGCCATGGGTGCTCGGATGCGACGGCCCCATGTTCAACACCATCCGGTCGCCGGCCACCTCTTCCACGCCCTTGGGCTCGATTGGCCATGGACCCGAGCGCGTGGCGCGCGCCGGCACCGCCGACTTGGGCTCGGATGACTTTGTTGGGGAGACAGTGGATTCCCCCGCAATCGCCTTCGGCAGAGCCTCCACAGCCTCCCGTTTTACCGTTGCCGTTGTGGCCGGAACGAGCACAACGGGCTTCATCACCACCGGCACCACGGGTTTCGGCGTGCCCTCAGGCGTCGCCGGAGGTTTTGCTACAACAGGAACTCCCGCTTTTGGTGCAGTCGCCACGGGTGTTACGGTGGTCTTGCCGGACGCCGCTGGCGGAACGGAGCTCGTCACCACCTTCGGCACAGAGGCCGAGAGCGGTGCTCCGGCCGGCTTCGCGGCAGCATCCTTTGCCGTCGGCTCCTGTCCTTTGACCACCACTTTGGGTTTGTTGGGTTCCACTGCGTCAAATAATCGTTTACGTCTTCCGGGTCTTGTCGCGCACATCTTCCGGCAGCGCATTCTCGCGAATGCGCGGCTCGCGTTCGCCGGCATGTCCAGATGGCGTCGTCACGAATGGCCCGCCCTGCAACGGCGCCGCATCCGTGATTGCCACCTCTGGCACTTCGCTCGACTTGCCTTCCAGCGGAAAATCCTTCCGCAGCGGATGATACGGGAAACCCTCCCACATCAGGATACGCCGTAAATCCGGATGATCGGCAAATCGGATGCCAAACATATCGTAACACTCGCGCTCGTGCCACTCGGCCGCCCGCCAAATCCGCGTCACGCTGGGCACAGTCGGGTCCTCCTCTGGCACGCCCACTTTCAAGCGCAACCAGGAACCGGATTTGAAGGAATACAGCAGGTAATCCACCTGAAACCGGGGACTGCCGGCGTAATCATCCACCCCACTGATATCCACGAGAAAATCAAAACCCAGCGTCGGGTCACCCTTCAGGAGCGCACATGCCTCAAGAATCACCTCTCTCGCCAGTGTCACGGTCATTTCATCGCGTGCGAAAACCTTGTCAGAGAACGCCACGGGCGTTCGGACGTTGCTTCCGAATCGTTTGGTCAATGCATTAACGGCTGCGAGCGCGATGGCCATGGAAAAATCAGGTTTCGGTCAGGGAAGGCGTTTTCTTGAGGTTCTTCAACCCAGGCTCACGCGAGATCTTCTCCTGAAGTTTGATCAACGCATCCAGCAATGCTTCCGGCCGGGGCGGACACCCGCTGACGTACACATCAACTGGCAAAATCCGGTCCACCCCCTGCAGCACGGCATAGCTGCGATACATCCCGCCTGTGGATGCACACGCCCCCATGGCGATGCACCATTTCGGGTCCGGCATCTGGTCCCAAATCCGTTTCACCGTCAGCGCCATCTTGTAGGTAACGGTCCCCGCCACGACCATCAGGTCACACTGCCGGGGTGAAAACCGCATGACTTCTGCGCCAAACCGGGAAATATCAAATCGGGACGCCGCGGTGGACATCAACTCAATCGCGCAGCACGCCAGCCCCATGGGCATGG
>CAZAAF010000630.1:0-2603 GCA_964482575.1 uncultured Verrucomicrobiota bacterium
AATCCCGCGAGCACCTGCTGCATCAGCCGGACGCGGGCGAGGGGGTAGCTCTCGAAACACCGCCGCGACAGCTCGGCCACGTTGGCACCGGCTTCCACCAGGTCGGCGGCGAGCCGGAGCGTCCGCGGCGTGGTGCTGGAATAGCGGAACGAGCCCGTGTCGGTGGAGAGGCCGACGAAAAGATTCGAGGCGATCTCCGGCGTGATCGGCCATTGGTTCGCCCGCAGAAGCTCGCAGAGCATTTCGGCCGTGGCCGCGGCCTGGGGATCGATCCAGTTGACCTCGCCGAAGCGGGTGTTGCTGATGTGGTGGTCGATGTTGATGCCGATGGTTCCCGGGAGGATGCGTTCCGCGATGGTGCCCAGCCGGTCCCGTGTGGCGGTGTCCACGGCGATGACCATGTCGAACGCGCGGGGTTGGGTCGGCGGCCGTTGCACCCGGTCGGAGTGGGGGAGGAAGGCGTACTTGTGCGGCATGCCGTCCGGGTTCCAGATTTCAACCGTCTTGCCAAGGCCCTGGAGCGTCAGGCCCAGGGCCAGCTCGCAGGCCAGCACATCGCCGTCGGGCCGGACGTGGCCGGCGACAAGAAAAGACTGGTGGCGGCGAATGAGCTCGCCAATCTGGATCAGGGTTGGATTGGGGCTTGCCAGGGTCGTCACGTCACGCTTCGCTCGGGGGTTTTTCGTGTTCGATTTCGTCCAGGATGCGCTCGATGCGGTCGGCGCGCTCCAGACTGTCGTCGATGTAAAAGGAGAGGTGCGGGATGTACTTCAGCACCACCGACCGGCCCAGGGTGCGCTGGATGTGGGCGCGATGGCGCTCCAGCAGGGCCAGCGCCGCCGCCTGTTTGTTGGCGCCGCCGATGACGCTGACGTAGACGCGCGCGGTCTTGAGGTCGCTGGCGACCTCGCAGCCGGTGACGGTGAGCATGCCGACGCTCTCGCTGGAGACGTCGCGCCGGATGATCTCGCTGACCTCCTGCTTGACCAGCTCGGAAACTCGCTGCATGCGGTGGGAAGACATGGTGTGATCCGTAATTCGTTGTTCGTGATTCGCCGGACCAGCGGCGAATCACCCCTGACGGGCGGCCAATCTCACATCACAGTTTTTGTGCAACTTTTTCGACGGTGTACGCTTCGACGATGTCCCCCGGCTGGAAGTCCTGGAAATTGTCGAGCCGGACGCCGCAGTCCAGGCCGGCACGGACCTCCTTGACATCTTCCTGGAACCGCTTGAGCGTCGAGACGAAGCCTTCGTACTGGACCGCGCGGCGGCGCAGTACGCGGACGCGCGCGCCGTGGGCAATACGGCCGTCGGTGACCATCGAGCCGGCCACCGTGCCCTTGGACACTTCGAAAACCTTCCGGACCTCGGCGTGACCGGTGATGACCTCGCGGGTGAGCGGCTCCAGCAGGCCCGCCATCGTCTCCTTCACCTGGTCGATCAACTCGTAAATGATCGAGTAGAGTTTGATTTCGACGCCCTCGCGCTTGGCGATGTCGCTGGCCTTCGGCGCGAGCCGGACGTGGAAGCCGATGATGACGGCCTGGCTGGCGGAGGCCAGCAGGACGTCGTTCTCGCTGACGGCGCCGACGGCGGCATGGATGATTTCCAGGCTGACCTTTTCGCTGACGATGCCGTTGAGCGCGCCGGCGATGGCTTCGATGGAGCCCTGGGCGTCCGCCTTGAGCACGACCTTGAGGACCTTCTTGTTCTCGGCCTCGAATTGTTCCAGCAAGGCTTCGCGGGTGGCCACGCGCGTCTCGCCCAGCGAGGCGGCGCGGTTTTCCTGGGCGCGCTGTTCGGCCAGTTCGCGGGCTTCTTTTTCGCCAGCCATGACGCTCAACTCCGCGCCCGGTTCGGGCACGCCGTTGAGGCCCAGGATGCGCGCGGGGGTGGCTGGGAGCGCCTCCTTGAGCTTGCCGCCCTTGTCGTCATACATGGCGCGAATCTTGCCCCAGAACTGTCCGCAAATGACGGGGTCGCCCTGCTTGAGCGTGCCGGAGCGGACGAGGACCGTGGCCTTCGAGCCGGCGCCGGGGTCGAGCTGGGCTTCAATGATGGTGCCGAGCGCCTTGCGCTTCGGGTTGGCCTTCAACTCCATCACGTCGGCCTGCAACAGGATGTTTTCGAGCAGCTTCTCAATGCCGGTCTTCTTGACGGCACTGACTTCGCAGCAGATGACGTCGCCGCCGAAATCCTCGGCGTTCAACCCGTGCTGCTGGAGCTGGGTCTTGACCTTGAGCGCGTTCGCGCCGGGCACGTCCATCTTGTTGATGGCGACGATGATCGGCACCTTCGCGGCCTTGGCGTGATTGATGGACTCGATGGTCTGCGGCATGATGCCGTCGTCCGCGGCCACCACCAGCACGGCGATGTCAGTGACGTTGGCGCCGCGCGCGCGCATCTTGGTAAACGCTTCGTGGCCGGGCGTGTCGAGGAACGTGATTTGCTCCAACTGGCCGGCCTTTTCCTTGTGGGGGGAGGGGATCTGGACCGTGTAGGCGCCAATATGCTGCGTGATGCCGCCCGCTTCACCGGCGGCGACATTGGCCTTGCGGATGGAGTCCAGCAACGACGTCTTGCCATGGTCCACGTGGCCC
>CAZAAF010000631.1:0-2598 GCA_964482575.1 uncultured Verrucomicrobiota bacterium
CATATCTCTACGACTCGTCCGAGCGACGCGCCGGAATCGGCTTTTATCAAAAGCCCCATATTATCCTTGTTAAGTGTTTTTAGCCGCGAATCGAGCTCTGTTTGGGATATCTCTTTGTCTTCCAGATATATCTTGTCGTCCCTGGTTATAGCCAGCACAACGTTATCCTGCTGCACGATTCCGGCGGCGACCGGAGCCGGACGGTCGAGGCTCTGCCCAATCTGATCGACCAGTTGCGCGCCCATGGCTACACCCTGGTCACCATGGGCCAGCTCGCCGGCCTGACGCCCGACGAGGCCCGGCGCCAGTTGTTGCACCGCCTCGAGCAGGAGACCCAGGCCTAGGCGGCGGCCCTGGTGCGGCGCAGCACCCAACAGGCACGGGCCGATGCTGAACGGGAGGCCAAGCGTCTCATTACAATTGCCATCCATCGCTGCGCAGCCCATCACGTCAACGAAAACGCCACGACCACGGTGACGCTGCCCAGCGAGGACATGAAGGGCCGGATCATCGGGCGCGACGGCCGCAACATTCGCGCGTTTGAAGCGGCCAGCGGGGTGTCGGTGGTGATCGACGAGACACCGCAGGTGGTGGTGCTCTCCGGGTATGACCCCGTCCGCCGTGAGGTGGCGCGGCTGGCCATGGCGGATCTGGTGGCCGATGGGCGCATCAATCCCGGTCGCATTGAGGAGGTTGTTCAAAAGGCGACCGCGACGATTGAGGAGGCGGTCCGGCAGGCGGGCGAGGACGCCTGCGTGCGGGCCGGCGTGCAGAACGTGCATCCGGAAATCGTCAAGCTGCTCGGCCGGCTGAAGTTCCGGCACAGTTATGCCCAGAACGTGCTCGACCATTGCGTGGAGGTGTCGCAGCTCGTCGGGACGATGGCGGCGGAATTGAAGCTGGATGCGTCGCTGGCCAAGCGCATGGGGCTTCTTCACGACATTGGCAAGGCGGTCAGCGCGGAGACAGAAGGGTCGCATGCCTTGGTCGGCGCGGAACTCTTGCGCAAATACGATGAACCGGCCGAGGTGGTCGCCGCGATTGCATCGCATCACGAGGAGACCGAGGCCAATATCTATGGGGTCCTGGTCAGCGCGGGCGACGCCATCTCCGCGTCGCGTCCCGGTGCCCGGGCCGAGCCGGCGGCGGTGTACCTGGAGCGGCTCGGCAAGCTCGAGGCGCTGGCCAATGCGTTTCCCGGCGTCGAGCGCAGCTACGCCATTCAGGCCGGGCGCGAGATCCGGGTGGTCGTCAAGCCGGAGGCGGTGGACGACAACGCCGCCCTCTTGATGGCCCGGGATATTGCGCGCAAGATCGAGCGCGAGCTGCGGTATCCCAGCCAGATCAAGGTGACCGTCATGCGCGAAATGCGCGTGGTGGAGTTTGCCAAGTGATGTCCCGGGCGTGGCCTGTCCTGGGCAGAACGTGTCCGGGGACATGACCGGGCGATTTCCGAGCTTTACCCGGTGCGCAAGACGCAATACTTCTTACAGCACATGAAACTTCTTTTTATTGGTGACATCGTCGGCGAACCCGGACGCTCGGCGGTGGAGGGCCTTTGCCGGCTGTTGTGTGAGCGTCACAAGCTCGATTACGTCATCGCCAATGGCGAGAACATCGCGGGCGGCAGCGGGCTCACGTTGATGACCGTGCGCGCGTTGCTGAACGCCGGCGTGGACGTGGTCACCAGCGGCGACCATGTGTGGGACCAGAAGGAGTTTGTGGCGGACATTGCCAAGGAGCCCCGGGTGTTGCGCCCGGCCAACTATCCCCAGGGCGTGCCCGGCAGCGGCTCCATCATTTGGAATCGCAACGGCAAGCCGCCGGTCGGTGTCCTCAATCTCCAGGGGCGCACCTTCATGGCGCCGCTGGAAAATCCGTTCACGGTGGCGGATGAACTCGTCAAACGGATGCGCGAACAAACGCGCGTCATCCTTGTGGACATCCATGCGGAGGCCACCAGCGAGAAGATTGCGTTGGGACGATATCTGGACGGTCGCGTCAGCGCCGTGGTCGGCACCCATACCCACGTGCAAACGGCCGACGAACAGATTTTCCCGGGAGGCACGGCGTTCCTCAGTGACGCGGGGTTCACCGGCGCGCAGGAATCCGTCCTCGGGCGCGAGATCGAGCCGATCCTTCGGAGGTTCATTACGCAAATGCCGCAACGGTTCAAGCTGGCCCAGGACCGGGTGGTGCTCCACGGCGCCATGGTGGACGTGGACGACGCCACGGGCCGCGCCCGCGCCATCACACGGGTCAAGGAAGCGGTTTAGCGCCGGGCGAGGGCAGGATGGGCTGGCGGCCTCCGCGCGGACCGCGGGGAGCGTCCGGCTGCTTGTTTTTCAGCACGGGGCTTCCGAAAATCGCGCCCGGGCACGAAAAATCATTGCAATCCCGTCTCGTTTAATTAAGGTGGCCAGCTTCAAGTTGGCGTTCCATCGGTTCCAAAGAGTCTGGCAAAGCGAGGACGAGAGTATGAACGACAATCGTGGTTTAAAGCTTGTGGCACCCAAAGTCATCCCGGTGCTGGAGCCTTCTTTTCGGCCAGCCGTGCTGGCCAACCTGGCCTATCGAAAGGCCGTCAAGGCGTCGCGC
>CAZAAF010000632.1:0-2597 GCA_964482575.1 uncultured Verrucomicrobiota bacterium
CCGTCCTGCCCTACGTGTCCGCACCCCGCGGTGACAAAGCCGCCACCGTCGAGCGCGAACGCGTGACGGTCGAGCTGGCGGAGGAAGACGGCATCGCACGGCGCGGCGTCCCGGTGCGGTTCGGCTTCCCGCTGCCGCAGGGGAAGCTGTTCAACCCGGCCCAGGCGCGGTTGCTCGGGCCGGAGGGCGGCGAAGCGCCTGCGCAATTCACCGTCACCGGTTTCTGGAAGGATGACAGCGTGCGCTGGATGGCCGTGACGTTCCTCACCGACATCGCGCCGAAATCGCGGGCGGCGTACACCGTGGAATTCGGCCGCGAGGTGAAACGCGCCGCGCCAACACGCCCGTTGCAGGTGACCCGCGACGGCGATTCGTTCACGGTGGACACGGGCGCCATGCAGGTGCGGTTGAACGCGCGCCGGTTCGGTTTCTTCGATGACGTGAGCGCGGGCGGCAAGACGGTGGCGCACAGCCGCAACGGCGGCCTCGTGCTGACAACGCGCGATGGACGGCGCTTTACCAGCGCGGCGGGCGAGTCCACCCTGCGCATCGAGGAGGAAGGGCCGCTGACAACCTGCGTGCGCATCGAGGGACCGCTGGACAACGAGAAAGGCGAGCACTACTTCCGGCACATCACACGGCTGCGATTCTACGCCGGCAGTGCAAAGGTGGACGCCGCCTGCACACTGTTGGACGACGTGCTGGAACATGAGTTCTCCGACTTCCGCTCCGTGGAGTTGCCGCTGGAAATTGTGAAACCCGCTGCGACCGCGCGTTTCGCGCTGGCGGACGCCGGCCAGACTGAATCGTTGGACGGCGGCGCGGCACGGTTGTTCCAACGCGACGACCAGGCGTTCGATCTGACCGGCGCGTCGCCGGTCAAGGGCCGCCGCGCGCCGGGGCGCGTCGCGGTGGAGTCCAAGGACAACGTCCTCGGTGTGGCGGTGGAGGATTTCTGGCAGAACTATCCCTGCGCCTTGCGCGCCGGGCGCGACGACCTCACTGTCGAACTCTGGCCGGACATCCGCGGCGAGTCCAGCTACGGCAAGCTGCCGGATCACCTGCGGTTCCCGTTCGTGGAGGGCGCGTACCGGTTCAAGTGGGGCATGTCGCGGACGCGGCGGATCACCTTTGACTTTGCGCTCGATGCGGGCGCCCTGCCCGCGCCCGCCGAACCACTCGTCGTGGTCGTGCCACCGGCGTGGTATGAGAGCACCGGCGCACTCGGCCCGATGGTCGCCAGGCACGGCAACGACTATGCGGCGTGGGATGCCGCGATGGAGCGCTGTTTCGCCGATCATCTCCGCATCAAGGAGGTGAAGCGCGAATTCGGTTTCTTCAACTGGGGCGACTGGCACGGCGAACGCGAGATCAACTGGGGCAACAACGAATACGACCTGCCCCACGCGCTGTTCATGCAGTTCGCGCGCACGGGCGACCGCCGCTATTACCATCTCGCCCTCGAGGGTGCGCGGCACCAGGCCGACGTGGACTGCGTCCATGCCTATCCCGACCCCGTCTATGTCGGCTGCAACGTCGAGCACTCGATTTCGCACACCGGCACATGGACCGAAAAAGGCGCGCGCGGCTGGTCGTATCCGTACAGCGGCGGCGCCATCGCATCGAACGGCCACACGTGGTCCGAGGGCATGTGCGACGCCTGGCATCTGGCCGGCGACGAACGTTCCATGGAAGCGGCGCAGGGTCTCGGCGAACACATCGTTTACGGGATGGTGCCGCGGTTCAAATCGCTCGGCACCCACGAGCGCTCGGCGGGATGGTCGCTCATCGCCATCCTGGCGATCTACCGGGCCACGCTCGACCCGCTCTATCTCAACGCGGCGCGTCGCATCGCGGAGGTGCCGTTGCGCGAGCGAAAGCCCGGACAGGGCAGCGGCTGGCCGCATACCCTGCCGGGCGATCACTGCATGCATTCGCACATTCCCGGCGTGAAGCTGTGCACCGGCAATGCGTGCTTCCTTATCGGCATCCTCGGCTCCGGCCTGAAGGAGTATTACCTTGAGACCGGCGATGAGCGGGCGCGCGAGGCCGTCATCGGCCAGGGGGCGTTCTGGAAACAGATGTGGATCCCGGAGGCGGGCGGATTCCCGTACACGAGCTGTCCGCTCTATCGCGACCATCCCGGCGTCCTGGGCGGCATGATCTGCGCCGACCCCATCGCCTTCGCCGGCAAGGAAAGCGGCGACAACGAACTGATGACCATCGCCGCCGAAGCCATGATCGCCAACATCGCGTCGCCCGTCGGCGGCGACGGCAAGGGTCTCGCCTTCTATTCGCGGTCCGCCGCGCCGCTGCTGGCGATGCTGCGCGAGGCGCGAGACCGTTGTGAAGCGGCCCGCCAACTGGCCAGCCTCAACATGGACGACCTGCTCCGGCGCAAGTTCGCCAAGGCCGCGCCGACGCCGTTCCTCGGCATCCGCGCGCCGAAGGAGAAACGGTTCTTTGTGCAGATCGGCGGCGCAGAGACCCTGACGATCTCGCGCAAGCCGCACGGCTCGATGACCAAGGGCGCGGCCACCGGCACCGTCGCGCTCCTCGACCCGGCGGGACATGAAATCCGGAGCGACACGTTCGAC
>CAZAAF010000633.1:0-2596 GCA_964482575.1 uncultured Verrucomicrobiota bacterium
GTTGGACGCCGGGGAGTTCGACCATCGGCTGCTGGAGCAACTTCGCCGCAAAGGAATCGGCGGCGCGAAACCGCTGCTGGATGCGATGTCGCCAACGCTCGTGCCCGGCCTGCAACTGGAGCGGACGCGCTGGAGCGGCGGGCGATGGACCGTCTATGACGGCTGCCTGGAGTCGCCACAATCGCTGGAGGTGGTGCGGCGGTTGTTCGACCCGGCCCAATACGGCTGGGCGGTCTCGCGCCTCGAAGCCTACGCGCGCTGTCCCTTTGGCTTTTTCCTGCGCGAGGTGCTGGGCGTCGAGGAGATCGAGGAGCCGGAGGATGCGGAGACCCTCCGTGCGGCGGATTTCGGCATGCTGTTCCACGATCTGTTGCGCGACATCGTCCGGCGGTTCCAGATGGGCAACCTCCTGCCGCTCGATCCGATGCGCGCCGTGGAGAACGAGGTCGTGCTGGCGGACGCGGCGGAGAATGTCTTCACGGGATTCGCCCAGCGCGGCGTCACCGGCTATCCGCTGGTCTGGCGCGTGAAGCAGGAGAAGATTCGCGCCGACCTGTTGCGCTGGCTGCAAACCGAATATGCGCACGCGGCGGATGGTTTCAGTCCCGCCGCCACGGAATGGGCCTTCGGCCGTCCCGGGGGAGCGCCGGCCGCGCAGATCCAACTGGATGAGACGCTGACGTTGATCGTGGCGGGCCGGATCGACCGCGTGGACCGCGGGCCGGAGGGGGGGATGGTCGTGCTCGACTACAAGACGGGCAAGCCGGACAAGTATCGCAATCACAGCTTGTGCCGCGGACGGGCCTTGCAGGTTCCCGTGTACATCCTGGCGGTCGAGCAACTGGAAGGCAAACCGAGCGCGGGCGGCTTCTATTTCTTCGCCACCCGGCGCGGGCAGTTCGAGAAACGCGGCTGGTATCGCGAGACGCTCACGGCGGCCGAGCCGCGGTTGCGGGCCGTCCTTGGCGGCCTGGTCCGGAGTATCCTCGCGGGAAAATTCGTCGTCACCCCCGAGGGCGCGGACACGGCGGGTACGGCCATGACGCAGGCGGCGGTCGAAACGCTTTGGGAAATGAAGGGCGCGGACGACGCGCTCGCGGATTACCTTGGAGCCGTCGCGCCGGACGAGGTTCAGGAGGAGATGGCCGATGAGTAAGACGCCACCGCCCACACTGGCCGATGCCGCCGAGCGCGAGAGGATCGAGACCTCGCTGGACCGGAACGTGCTGGTCGAAGCCGCCGCCGGCACGGGCAAGACGACCCTGATGGTGCGGCGCATCCTGAATCTGGTCAGTGACAAGAAGCTCAAGCAGCGGTTGAGCCGCATCGCGGCGATCACCTTCACGGAAAAGGCCGCGGGCGAACTGAAGATGCGGCTGCGGGAGAAGATCGAGCAGTCCGGGCTGCCGCCATCGGTGCTGACGGACCTGGAGTTGGCGCAATGCGGCACCATCCACAGTTTTTGCGCGGGCATCCTGCACGAGCGTCCCGTCGAGGCGGGCGTGGACCCGGCGTTTCAGGTGGCCGACGCGCTGCAGACGGAATTGTTGCAGGAGGAAGTCTGGCGCGATTGGATCGAGGGACAGATGGCGGCGGAATCGGACACGGGCGCGGCCGTGTTGACCCGCGCGCTGTACCTGGATATCGAGTTGCCGGCGTTGCGCAGCCTGGCACAGGCGCTGGTGGCGCAGCGGGCACGGTTGAGCTGGGAGGACGCACCGGCGCGGCGCGAAGGCGCGGAGATTTGGCGCGAGGCGGGCGCGTTGATGGAATCCCTCGTCCGGGTTGTGCCGTCGTGCACGGACCCGGAAAACGATACGATGATGAAGCGCATCGCGCCGTTGCTGTCCGTCGCGCCCGGATGGGGGTCCCTGACCCCGCGCGAGCAGGAACACGCGCTGCTGCGCGCCGTGTTGCCCGCGCCGGCGAGCGGGAATTTCAACCGGGTGGGCACGAAGAAGAACTGGTTGGGTGAAAACGTCCTCCTCGATGCGCGGGAGTGGATGCAGCAGCTCGTGGCGCTGCACGACGAGGCGGCGGACGCGTTCCTGTGCGAGTTGTTGCAGTGGCTGTGCGGGTTTGGCGCTGCCTACGAGCGCGAGAAACACCAGCGGGGGTTGCTGGATTTCGATGACCTGTTGTTGAAGACACGCGACCTGTTGCGGTCCAACCTCGACGTGCGGCGCGATTTCCAGAGACGGTACGATCGCTTGCTGGTGGATGAATTCCAGGACACGGATCCGGTGCAGGCGGAGATTGTCTTCTTCCTCGCCGAAAAGGAGGCGAAGGCCCGGGACTGGCGCGAGGTGACACTCGCGCCGGGCAAGCTGTTCGTTGTCGGCGACCCGAAACAGAGCATCTATCGCTTCCGCGGCGCGGACATCGAGGTGTACCACGCCGCGCGGGAGGCGCTGGCGGCGCAGGGCAACGTGGAGAACATCAAGACCAGCTTCCGCACAGCCTCGACGCTCGTGGAGTGGGTGAACGACGTGTTCAAGAAGTTGATTGCGCGGCCGGAGAAGGACGCGATGTATCAGCCCGATTATGTGTAACTGGCGTCTCATCCGGGCCTGCAGTTGATCGGGCTGCGCGTCTT
>CAZAAF010000634.1:0-2595 GCA_964482575.1 uncultured Verrucomicrobiota bacterium
ACCTCTATCGCTGCCGCGTCACGGTGAACCACACCGACGCGAAGGACGTGTTGTTCGGCTGCCGCAGCTTCAGCGTGGTCCATCGCGGCAAGCCGGAGTCGTCCACAATGCCGGCCTATCACTTCAAGCCGGTGAAGGCGCGCTGGCTGCGCATCGTCGGCCGCGGCAGCGATGCGGGCGATTGGAACTCCATCTGGGAGGTGGACTGCCCCGCGATTGTGCGCGACAAGGCCACGGTCACTACCAGCAAACCCAACAAACAATATCCGCCGTCGCTCGCCCTTGACGGCGACATGAAGACACGCTGGGCCGCCCAGGGGCGCGGCGAGTGGATCCAGTTCAAGCTCAACGAGACCGTGGCGTTCGGACGGATCGCCATCGGCTGGTTCGAGGCGGATCGACGCGCGTGGGATTTCGATTTGCTGGTTTCCAACGACGGCGAACAGTGGACGAAGCTCGCCTGCGAGCCGGTCTCCGACCAGGTGGGCGAAAAAGGCGGGCTGCCCAACGGCATGCTCCGGCTCAACGGCAAGCCGGTCTATCTGCGCGGCACGAACATCCAGGGCTTGAACGCCTACGCCTACTGGGGCCAGCGGGAGGAATTGCTGCACGCGCTGCTGCTGCTGAAAGCCGGCAATTTCAACATCGTCCGCTCCTGCCAGCACGTGGAGTTTCCCGAGGTGCTCGATCTCATGGACCGCGTGGGCATGATGAGCGAGCAGGACCAGGGCGGCGGCTATCGCGGGAGCATTGACACGGGCATCCGCCGCGACCCGCACATCCACACCGGCACGGTGCTCGCGCGCGTCTGCTACAACAACCCCGGCGTGGTGCTGCTGACCTTCGGCAACGAACATCATTTCGAAACCGAGCCGATCCTGCGCGCGGCGCTGGCGGTGGACCCGCAGCGCGTGTTCAAGCCCATCAGCGGCCGGTTCAGCCACAGCCGCGAGCCGCTGGTCCTGCCGGATGATCTCTGGCCGAACGTGATTGACGACGGCCATCCCTATTCCGGCTGGTACGGCAAGACCGCGCCCCAGACCTGGAGCTTCGGTCAGACATGGTCGCCCCGGCGGATGGTGACGCTCGGGGAATTCGGCGCCGAGGCGCTCGATGCCTACGAGACGATGCGCGACCATTATCCGCCGCAGTTCAAGCCGCCTGCGCCGGACACCGACACGTTGTGGGCCGCCTCGCAGGTGCAGAAACACGATGTGCACCAGATCGTCGGCCTCGGCCGCAATCCCGCGAATCTCGCCGAATACATCGAGGCGAGCCAGAACTACCAGGAGGCGCTGCTCGCCGACAAGGGCATCGGCATGCGCCTCTCGCCGCGCGCCATCGCCGGTTACTTCCAGTTCCATTTCATCGATGTGGTGCCGGTGTTCTGGCCGAAGTCCATCGTCAGCCACGACCACCGTCCGAAGAAGGCGTACTATCAACTCGCCCAGCTCAACCAGCCGGTCGTCGCCGTGCCACAGCTGGCCGGACAGAAACCCGACGCAATGACGCTGTGGATCGCCAACGATCTGCCCGAGGCGTTCCCGAGGGCATCCTTGAGCTGGCAGGTCTGCCGCGACGGCCGGACGCTGCTGGAGGGCCGCCAGCGCCTCGATGTGCCCGCCCTCGGCGCGGTGAAGGGCGAAAAGATTGATTTGTCCGCGCTCTCCGCCCAACATCCTGCATACGATGTGGTGCTGGGCGTGCATGATGCGCGTGGCCGGCTCCTCTCGCAGTACCGGCGCACCGTGCGCGTCGTGCCGGAGGAGTTGTTGAAGCCGGCGCAGGCCACGGCGACGGACAACCCTTTCGGCCCAAAGAAACCGGCGGCCAGATAAGGAGTGTTTTGATGGAGCGGACAGAACAGGCTAAAATCCAAATTGGAAATTTCCGCTGGGTTGTTTGCGGCCTCGTTTTCTTTGCCACCACCATCAATTACATCGACCGCCAGGTCCTCAGCATCCTTGCGCCGGTCCTGCAGACGGAGATCGGCTGGAACGAACAGCAGTATGCCCACATCGTCACCGCCTTCCAGGCGGCGTATGCCCTCGGCATGCTGGTGTTCGGCCGGCTTGTGGACCGGATCGGCACGCGTCATGGCTACGCCCTCTGCCTCGTGCTCTGGAGCTTCGCCGCGATGGCGCACGCCGCCGTGCGCACCGTGTTCGGGTTCGGCCTGGCGCGCTTTGCGCTCGGCTTCAGCGAGGCGGGCAACTTCCCCGCCGCGATCAAAGCGGTGACGGAATGGTTCCCGAAACGCGAGCGGGCGCTGGCCACCGGCCTCTTCAACTCCGGTACGAACGTCGGCGCCATCCTCGCGCCGGTGATCGTGCCGTGGTTGACGCGGCACTACGGCTGGCAGGCGTCGTTTATCGTGCTCGGCGCGATCGGCTTCGTGTGGCTGGTGTTCTGGTACCTGTTCTACGAGTCGCCCGAACGCTCCCGCCGCGTCTCGCCGGAGGAACTGGCGCACATCCTGAGCGATGCCCCGGAACCGGCCATCGGTCACATTTCATGGTTCCGGCTGCTGCGCTTCCGGCAAACCTGGTTTTACGTCGTCGGCTACTCGCTCTCCGCACCGATCTGGTGGTTCTA
>CAZAAF010000635.1:0-1367 GCA_964482575.1 uncultured Verrucomicrobiota bacterium
TGCGCGCGCCAGAACTCGGTCAGGCCGCCGAGGAGATAACTGTTCAACGCGAACCGCTGCTGCGGCGTCGCGTTCGGGCCGAGAAGATGCTCGAACACCTTGCGGGTCAGATGCGTCGGCGTGCCGTCGCGGTGCGTCCAGAGCCAGTCGTATTCGTTGATGATCGCCGCATGATCGGCCTGCCAGCCGGTGGGCGGCTTCTGCGGCTGCTCCAGGTCCGTCATCTGGAAGAACGGCGGCTTCTTGCCGAAACAATGGTTGATGAATTTGTAGGGATGGGTCTCGTAGGGATCGTCCGGCGCGCCCGGTTCCATGTAGCCGTTCTCCCATGGCCGGCCGGAGAGGTCGAGCCCGCGCACCGCCGGGACCAGCCTGTCGCGCAGGAAATCCCAGTGCGTCTCGTTCGAGGCGTCCCACAGGACCACGCTGGGATGGTTCCAGTTGTCGCGCATGAACTCCCGGAGTTGTTCGGTGATGTCATCCTCATGCCAGAGCGTGTGGCGCAGCTTCTTCTCCGGCGTCGCCTCGCGGTCGCTCCAGATGGGGAACTCGTATTGCAGCAGCAGGCCGGCCTCGTCGGCGATGTCGAGCCACTGCTGCGGCGCGGGCCCGATGCAGATGCGGAATGCGTTCCAGTTCATCCGGTGCGGGATGTCCACGAGGAACTTCCGCACCCAGGATTCGTTCCACGGCAGCCCGCCGCACTGGGCGTCGCCGAAGAACCGGTGCAGGGTGATGCTCGAGCCGCGCAGGTAACAGACCTTGCCGTTGAGCATCGGCAGCCGCGTCGTGCGGTCGAAGTGGAACTCGCGCATGCCGAACCGCGTCGTCCGCGTGTCGCCGCCGGTGCCCGTTTCCACCACATAGAGGAAGGGGTTCTCCGGCGACCAGAGCACGGCCTCCGGCACCGGCACGGTCTGGGTGACGGTTTTCTCTTCGCCGGCGGCGAGCTGGAGGGATTGCCGCACCGCCGGGCCGGCCGCGCGCCGGCCCTTCCACGGGCTGACCTGCTGGCTCAACTCCACCGTGCGGGCCCCGCCGAAATTCTTCACCCGCGTCTGGACGACTATCTCGCCGCGGGCGATGCGCGGCGCGACCTGCACCTCCTCGATGACGGGGTTGTTGGCGACCCGCAGTTCGACGCGGTCATAGATGCCGGGGGTCCACGGGCCTTTTTCGCCGTCGCTGCCCCAGAACGCCCAGTCGGGCATCGCGCCCGGATGCGCGCCGATCCGGATGACAAGCCGGTTCTCGCCGCCCCAGTTCATCGCGGCGGTCGCATCGAACCGGCCCGCGGTGAAACAGCCGGCGTGTTCGCCGAGCTTGCGGCCGTTGAGCCAGACGGCGGTGCCGAACTGCGCCTTGTT
>CAZAAF010000635.1:1377-2585 GCA_964482575.1 uncultured Verrucomicrobiota bacterium
CTTGACCGCGCAGACCTGGACGATGCCGCGCAACTTGTTCACCACCAGCGTGGCGTGGTCGTGGCTCGCTGGCGCGCGAAACGTCCGCGCATACCAGAAGAAATTCCGCTGCTGCTTGGTGCGGCCGAGTCCCTCGCACGCTTCCATCGCCGGCAGCACGCCGTAGCGTTTCATCGTATAGACGAACTCGTGCGTCTCGAACTGGTCCACGTCGGGAAACCCCGGCCGCGCCTGGTGCGTCAGGCCCGGCACGGGCACCTGATGCGAGAAGGTCGTGGGCATCGCGTCCGCGGCGACGCCGTCCTCGACCCGCCACGTGCCGTCCAGCGGGAGGACCCCGGCCAAAGCCGCCGTCGTGGTGAGAAACGCCGCGGCCAGCCATGCAGATGCACACCCGGATGATGGATTCATGATGCGACTCGCTTTTGGGGCAGTTGCACCGCGTGGGCCTGCTCCCAGTCATTCTTGCCGTCGAGCAACAGGAGGTAATCCGCGCACGCGGCGATGAGATGCGCGTAGCCGCCGGTCTCGCTGGTCCGGTCGCTCCAGTACGTCGGCTCCGGTTTCTTGCCGCCGATGGGCCAGTCGGGCCGCAGGTAACCGACCGTCTTCATCTGTTCCTGCCAGAAGCGCAGCCCTTCGTCGAGTTCCGTCTGCAGGCGGGCGGTCACATCCTTCAACGGCGGTTCCGACCAGCCGGTGAGCGTCGGCTTGTACTTGTTCTTCCAACAACCGGCCCACGCGTCGGGAAACGCCCGCAGCAATTGCAGGCTCGTGGCGCAGGCCCACAGGGTTTGCGTTCCCATCCGCGAACCGACCAGCACGTCCGGCAGGTCGCCCGCGCGCGAGCCGAGTTTGCCGTCCTCAATCCAGACTTTTTTGCGGCTGTCCGCGGCGATGGCGAGGCCGCGCGGCCGGCGCTGGTCCCCGTACCAAAGATCGGCCAGCACGATGCAATCGTACGCCATCTGTGCCAGACGTTTGGCGGTGCCGGGACCGACGCGGCGGGCGGCGACCGACGAGTAATAGCGGATCGCGGGATCGTCCATGAACGGCGGCAGTTGCACCCGGATCTTCCCGACCATCGCTTTGTAGAGCGGCGATTCGGGCGGCCAGGGCGCCATGTCGTGGCTGCCGGCCATGCCGAAGGCCTTCTTGTCATCGCCGTGGGCGACGGCGTCGGCGATGGCGAGAAACGGCAGGTCCAT
>CAZAAF010000636.1:0-2579 GCA_964482575.1 uncultured Verrucomicrobiota bacterium
ATGTAGAGCATTTGCTCCGGCGAAAGGTCCGCGCAGGTCCGCCGCCGGATGCCCGCCTCGGCCAGCTTCGGCTCCAGGTCCTTGAGCAGGATTTCATATTGCGCCGCCACGAGCGCGTGCGCGGTCTCGCTGATGCGCACGAGTTGCTCCTCCGGCGTCAGGCCGGCGGGATCGGGCTCGGCGTCGGGCGCTTGGCCTTGCAGGCCCCCGACGCGCACCATCATGAACTCGTCGAGGTTCGAGCCGGTGATGGCGATGAACTTCAGGCGCGTCAGCAGCGGGCGCTCCGCGTTGGCGGCCTCGGCGAGCACGCGCTGGTTGAACGCGAGCCAGCTCAACTCGCGGTTGAAATAGTTGGGTGTTTTTTTGCTCATGGGGAAAAGAAAGGGAGTGATGGAGTGGTGGAGTAATGGAGTTCTGGGGAAGGACACTGGAGCAACAACACGGGTTGTAGTGAACACGCCGATTTGGCGCATCGGCCGCAATTAAAGCCAAGGTGAGCTACAGCACTGATTTGTTTTACCATCAAAAAGCCCATCTGCTTTTCCCAACACTCCAGTTCTCCACTACTCCATCACTCCAAGGTTGTTCAGGCCGGCGCCTCCGCGGTTGCGGCGCGTCCTTCGCGGAGCACGATGGTCATGCCGAACATCTCCTCGAACAGGTTGCCCTTCTCGCGTACCGCGAGCCGCTCCAGCGTCAGGTCCTCGGCCTGCGGCACGGTCAGCACCAGGCGGCCGGGCTCGCGTGCGCAGGCAAACTGCTGGACCTGCTGGACGTGGCCGCGGTCGAGCGCATCGGCGACGCGCAGCAGCGCGGCCATCTTGGAGACGGCGATGCGGCTGTCGCGGTCGAGCGCGGCGTACTCGGGGTGCGTGGCGCTGGGCACGGCGCGCCGGTGATAGCGCGCGACGAGCGCGATGATCGCGAGGTCTTCGCGCGTCAGGCCGAAGAGGTCGCTGTTGGCGATCAGGTACATCGAGTGTTTGTGGTGGCTGCGGTTGCTGACGTAGCCGCCGACCTCGTGGAGGATCGCCGCGGTTTGCAGCAGGATGAAGTGGCGGCGGCCCATGCGGTGTTCGGGCTGCAGTTCGGTGAAGAGTTTGCCGCAGAGTTCGGCGACGTGCCGCGCGTGGTCCTCTTCCACCTGGTAGCGGCGCGCCAGCAGCCACGCGGCGTGCAGGACCTGGTCGCCGAACGCGCCGCTCCACAGGTCGCGCGTAACCATTTCGCGCAGCAGGCCGTCGCGCAGCGAAATGCGCGGCACGATGAGTTGCTCGACCTTGAAGGCGCGGGCGAGCAGGACGTAGGCGAGCAGGGAGGGGCCGACCGTCTCCGCTTCCTGGAACGGCAGCTTGTGGCGCTTGACGAGCCGCTCTGGCGTGCTGCCCATGGTTTTCTCGGCGAAGGCCGCAAAGGTTTTCAGGTCGAGCCGCGCGCACGGCGCCTCGGCCAGCTTCGCGCCGAGTTGCGCGGCGGCGAACCGCGCGTCGCCGCTCATGGCGATGAAGCGCAGGTCCTTCGCCGCCGCCGGCACGCTGCGGCGGATGGATTCGATCGTGCGTTCGATGTGCTGCGTCAGGATACTGCGTGCGCGCTCGGCGGGCGCGTGGCAGGCTTCCAGCGTCTCGTGCATGCGCAGCGAGCCGAGCTTGTAGGTCTCGGCGAACGCGACGCGCTGTTGCTGGACGAGCAGGACTTCCGTGCTGCCGCCGCCGATCTCGATCAGCAGCGCGTCGCCATTCTTGAGATCGGGGTCGGCCGCGGCCAGCGTCTCGAAGGCGAGATACATCAGGCGGTTCTCCTCGGCCTCGTCAATGACGCGCACGGTGAGGCCGGTGGCGGTATAGAAGCGGTCGAGGAGCGTATCGCGGTTGACGGCCTCGCGGACGGCGCTGGTGGCGACGGCGAGGACCTGGTCGGGCCGCGTGATGCCGTGCTCCTGCATGACCTTGTGGAAGCCGGTGAAGATGGCGACGCACTGCTCGATGGTCGGCTGTTGGAGGCGGCTGCGCGTGAAGCTGTCCTTGCCGAGAGCGACAGGCTTTTGGAGCAAGTCGAGCAGGCGTACGCCGCCATCGGCGCCGATTTCGGCGAGCTGCATGCGGATGGCCAGCGTGCCGACATCAATCACCGCGACAGGCTTGATGGTGGCCGCCTTGGCGGCCTCGGTTGTTTCTTTTGGGCTCATAGACTTCTGCCGGTCGAAGCTAGCCCAAACCGGGCCGGCCGACAAGACGGGAGAAAATTAGGATTTCGTTAAAGAAAAAAACTCGGTGAGAATGGTTGACAGTCCGCAGGGTCACCGTTATTCTCCGCCCCCGTTTCTGCAATCCAAAGGCAACGAAGAATGAAGACGACATTGGCTAAGGAAAGTGAAGTCCAGCGCGCTTGGCACGTATTGGACGCGACCGACAAGCCCGTGGGGCGGTTGGCCGTGCAAATCGCCAAGCTCTTGCGCGGAAAAGACAAGACGGCCTTCGCGCCGCACCTTGATCTGGGCGATTTCGTGGTGGTCCTCAATGCCGCCAAGGTCAAGCTGACCGGCGCGAAGGAAACCAAGAAGATCTATTCGAGCT
>CAZAAF010000637.1:0-1787 GCA_964482575.1 uncultured Verrucomicrobiota bacterium
CAACGCGGGACTGGCCTGACGCCAGACCGCGGTCTTTTCGTCGTACGATCCACCAAACAGTTTCGTGAGGGCTGGATGCGCATGGCCACCGCCGCTGATGCCCGGCAACGCGTCCGGCGTCAACTCCGCCGGCCCGCACTGGTCCACCACCGCCTGCACGCGGCTGCTGACGCCCTCATAGCCACCCTTTCCTTCGAACTCCTTCACACCGCCCATCGTGCCGAGACAGGCCACCAGATGGCCGCCCGCGCTGTGGCCCATGACGCCGATGCGGTCGGGGTTGATGTGGTATTTCGCGGCGTTGGCGCGCAGCCAGCGGACCGCGAGCTTGCAGTCCTCGATCTGCGCGGGCCACGGGGCCTCGCCGCTGAGCCGGTACTCGATGGATGCGGTGAAATAGCCTTTTTCCACCAGCCATGGCGCACAATAGCCAAGGTGCGAGCCGCCGGACCAGCCGCCGCCGTGGATCAACAGCACCGCCGGCATCGGCTCCTGGGGCGGCTCCTTCGGCATCAGGATCTCTGCGTGCAACTCGCGCCCGCCGCCCGTGCCGATGACCACGTCAGAAAGCAGTTCCTGTCCCGGAGGCGCACGGAATTTCGGGCGGGCCGCGTCCGCCGCCGACGCGCCCGGCAGCCAGCACAACAACGCCAGAAGAGTGAGCAGGGAAAGAGATCGCACGCGCAGATGGATGTTCATGGGTTCTTGAGGGTCTATCAATTTCTGTCGTTCACGGATGTGGAGAGAAAACACCGCGGATGGCTTCCAGTTTCATATTCTTCTCACCTTCCGTGGGGGCGACGATGCCGCCCTCGCCAAATTCGTTCCAGGCGTAGATGTTGAATATCGCCTGCCGCCGGCCGCCCACGCACGGCAGGCCAAGCTGCGGGTACTTCCTGAAATCCTCCTTCAGCGCACGCAATTCCTCCGTCCACTCCTCGCGCGTCGGAAATTTGAAGAAACACCGGTGATGCTTCCCTGCCTTGGGCGTCGTCCACGGGCGCGGATTCCAGCCTGCCGCCAGATACGGCATCCACGGAATCGGGTCCTTCGCGTGGAAGGCGCGCGCCTGCCGGGCCTCCTGCGCCAGCGCGGCGAACGGATACTCCTCGTCGCGGGGTTCCACCGGAGGCACGCTCATGTAGCAGGAGGTGAAATCGAACAGCTTCGTGGCGAAATGGGCGGGACCGATCCCGCTGCGGCTCATGATGCCGCCGCCGATGAGCATCTCGCCGAGTCCGGCCGCGCGCACCGCCGTGCGGAGTTCGTCCAAGTGCTGCCGGCAACGACCGATGTCGCCGTCAAACGTCCGCCAGAACCGATGGGCATCGTGAATCTTGAACACCAGCCGCCCGTCCACGCGCAGGTAGCCGGGGTGCTTCATCATCGCCACCCAGGTCTTCACGCACGAGCGCCACTCCTCGTCGGTCGTCGCGCTGAACGCCTCGGCGTTGCAGTACTCAATGGCGAAACGCATCCGGCCGGCGTTGGGCGAGGCGATGAATTGGTCCGCGCCGCGGTTCAGCCGCTGCGCATCCGCCTCCGGCTTCGTGCCGGGTTTCGGGAAATACCAGAGGATGAGGAAGAAATCCACGCCATGGTCCGCCGCGGCGGTGATTTCGCGGTCCATCGTGGCCTGCTCGTTGTAACAGCCCAGCAACGGCACGCGGCCCGGGAAAGTCGGACGCCAGTCCGGCTCCTGCGCGGTCCAGCCGTTGCCATGCCATTTGTTCGGCAACGATTCCCACCAGCCGGCGAAATAATTCACGCCCACCAGGATCCTGTCG
>CAZAAF010000637.1:1797-2578 GCA_964482575.1 uncultured Verrucomicrobiota bacterium
GTCCTGCGCCCGGGACACGGGCCCCGGCGTCATCCGCCGCCCACGCACCCACCGGCGCCAGCACCAGCGCCGCCAAGATCATCCAGATGCGATGCATACCCTATTTCCAAAACTCGCGTACGACGCGTTCCCACTCGTCCGCCATGAGCTGGTGGCCGCGATAGGTCGGATGCACCGTGTCCCAAATCCAGTAATCCGCGGGCGCCCGCTTCAGCGCCTCATCGAACACGCGCTGGTAATGCACCAGCGCCGCGCCGTATTTCTTCGCCAGCCGGGCGACGATCTCCTGCCGTTTCACGATCCCCTCGCCGACCTTTCCCGCGTGCTTCACGAACGGCTCGCCCAGCACCAGCTTGAGCTTCGGGTTCGCCGCGCGGGCGTCGGCCAGCAACTTGTCGTACACCTGCTCATACTGGTCCAGCGGGACCATCTTGCCATCGTCGTTGACGCCGATGAGGATGCTCAGCACGTCCGGCTTCAAATCGAGTGTGTCCTTCTGCCATCGTTTCTCGAGGTCGAGCACCGTGTTGCCGCTGACGCCGCGGTTCATGAAGTCCAGCTTCGCCCCGGGAAACGCCGCCCCGTGCCGTGCGGCGATGATGAACGCGTAGCCGTGGCCGAGGATGTGATTCGGGTCCGCCGTGCGTCCGCGGTTGCCGTCGGTGATCGAGTCGCCCTGGAACAGGATGCGCGCGCCGGGCGTGAACGCCGCAATGGGCTCGATGGCGGACGCGACCACCGCCAGACTGATGAGGCAGAGGACAAAACCAATTCCAATCTT
>CAZAAF010000638.1:0-2562 GCA_964482575.1 uncultured Verrucomicrobiota bacterium
AAACCAATGGCCATCCCGCACGCAACCCCGAGGCCGTGACCGAGCGAACCGTTGGTGGTCTCGATGCCGGGGATCTGCATGTCCGGGATGCAACCCAACCGCGAGCCGGACTTGCAGACGGTGGTGAGCTCTTCGCGACCGATAAAGCCCAGATCGGCCAGAATCGGGTAGAGGGCGATGCAACCGTGGCCTTTGCTGGCGATGAAGCGGTCGCGGCCCTCCCACTGCGGCTGGCGGGGGTCGAAGCGCAGCCACCCGTCGTAGTAAAGCGTCACCAGCACCTCGACTGCCGACAACGAGGACGCAATGCGGGTTTCCGGAGCGACGCCATGGACCTTCAGCGTCTCGGCCCGGACCCATGCGGCCTTTTCTTTCAGGCGGCTTATCAGCGCCGCATCCGCGGTTGCTTTTGTTTCAGTACCCATAGACACGCATTACTTACGCGGAGACTCCACTTCCAGCAAGCGTTCATAGGTCGCCTGAAGTCCTTCCTCGAAGGAAACGGCCGGACGCCAGCCCAGTTCCAGCAACCGGCTGGAATCGAGCCGCTTCAACGGCGCGCCGTCGGGTTTGGACGCGTCAAAGCGCAGCTCGCCCGTATAACCCACAACCCGCCGGATGATTTCCGCGGCTTCGCGGATGGAAAGATCGGCGCCACCGCCGAGGTTGATCGGCTCGGCGGCATCGTAGGCGTCCATCACGAAAATGCATGCGTCGGCGACATCGTTGGCATACACGAACTCACGCCGCGGCCGGCCGGTGCCCCAGACTTCAACGCTGGCGGCGCCGCTGATTTTCGCCTGGTGCATCTTCAACATAAGCGCCGGCACGACGTGGGAGTCCTCCGCGCTGAACTTGCACCCCGGCCCGAAGACATCGGCGGGAATGCCGCTGATGAACCGTGCGCCGTGTTGCTGGCGGTAGGCCTGGCACAGTTGGATACCAGCCATCTTGGCCATCGCATACGCCCCGCTGGTGGGTTCCATCGGGCCAGTCATCAAGGACTCGACCCGCATGGGCTGCGGACATTGTTTCGGATAGATGCAGGAACTGGCCAGATAAAGCAGCTTGGTGGCGCCGTGCCGGTGCGCGCTGGCCAGCACGTGCGAGATCACCTGCAAGTTGTTCAGCATCAGGTCGGCCGGGTATTTTTGGTTGGCGCTGATGCCGCCGGACTTGCCAGCGGCCACAAACACCCATTCCGGCCGGGTACGGGCGAAAAAGGCATCCACGGCGCCGGCGTCGGTCAGGTCGGGCGCGTCCGCCCCTGCACCCACAATGCGCGTGCAGCCCTGGCGATGCAGTTGCTGGACAATGGCACCACCGATCAACGTGTCGGCGCCGGCAACGAAGATGGTAGCTTGCGGATTCAAAGGGGAACCTGGCTAGGATCGCGTCGTCGTCAATTCCCGGAATGCCTGGAGCGATTGGTTGGCCCGGGCGCTCTCGACGGCGGAGTAATCCACTTCGTGGCTCAGGAAGATGATCTGGCTGCCGTTGAACTCGAACTCAAACGGCACATGGAGCAGCTTGTTCAGCCGCTGGCGGATGGCCTCGTGCCGGGACGGCGGTGCAAACAACAGCATGAACCCCCCGCCGCCCGCGCCTGTCAGCTTGCCGCCGCGGGCACCCGCGTCGCGCGCGGCCTCGTAGATGTCGTCCACGTCGGAATTGGTGACGTGTGCGCTGAGGCTGCGTTTGGCCAGCCACGCCTCGTGGAGCAGGTCGCCAAATGCGGACAGGTCGTTGCCGTTGTTCAGAATGGCGATACTCTCATCCACCATCTTCCGCAGGCGTTGCAACTGGCGCTTTTTTTTGCTGATCTGGCTCACATAACTCTTGGCCACCTCGGCGGCGGTGCGCTTGATGCCGGTGTAAAACAACATCAAGTGCGCGTTCAACTCGCGGATGCGGTCATGCACCAGGGCGACCGGACGCACGGTGATCTCGCCGTTGGGAAGGAACGAGACATGGCTGAGGCCGCCGTACGCGGCCATCACCTGGTCTTGCGAGCCGACCGTCTCCTTCACCATTTCCTGCTCAACGCGGATGCTCTCCATCGCCAGTTGATGCTTGCTGGGCATCCGCCCCTTCAACGCATACAGCGCATGCAACAAACCCACCGTAAAGGCGCTGCTCGACCCCATGCCACTGCGCGCCGGCAGGTCGCCGTCGTGGTGAATCTCCACGCCCCGGTCCATTTGCATGAAGCGCAACACTTCGCGCGCGGCCGGATGGGTGATTTCGTCGATGGTGTGGCAGTTTTCGATCTTGGAGTACACCACCCGGTACCGGTGCTCGAAGAACGGCGGCAGATACCGGCACGTCAAGTAGCAATACTTGTCAATACTGGTAGCCAGCACAGCCCCGCCGTGTTCTCGATACCACGACGGGTAATCCGTGCCGCCACCAAACAATGAAATGCGAAAAGGGGTTCGACTGACTATCATGGGAACATCTCTTGCGCCGCAGCGTAGGATTCCGGCGTGCCAATATCAAGGAACTTTCCCGCCGTCGGAAATACCGTCAGTCCGCGCCCAATCCACGCCGGAAACGTCTCCC
>CAZAAF010000639.1:0-2538 GCA_964482575.1 uncultured Verrucomicrobiota bacterium
CCCTGCAACACCCGCAGATCACCGTCGGTTTTTGGGAACGGTGAATCGCCCGGCATGAACGCCGGGTCCAGCGCGAAGGCAAACGCATCCAGCGAAATGCCGCCGCCCTTGATGTTCTTCCAAACCAGCTTGTGTTTGCCCGCCGCCAGTTTTAATGTTGCCGACTTGGACCACTTGAACTGGCCAAAACCACCGGTGTTCGGCAGATTCTCCAGCAACACAGGCGCGCCGTCGTCCACCAGGAGCGCGTGACGACCGCTGACACCCGGTTGTTTCCACGGCGACATGTCGGTGGCGTAACGCAGCCACACGATCCACTCGCCGGCTTTCGGCACGTCGAGCACGTATTCCATGCTGTCGCCCACCGTGTGCACGGCACCTGGCGCGCGTCCCCATCCACTATCCCCCAGAGGCGGAAACGTCGCGTTCGGATCGTGCACCAACTGCAGTTTCGTCTTATGAATATCCGCGCCGCTCAAAATCACCCGTGCGGGAATACGCAACGTGCCGCTGAAGGGGAACGTGCCTTCCGGCAACTTCACCACGCCGCCGCCGCGGGCGGCGGCCGCATCGAGCGCGCGTTGGAGTTCAATGACCTCCGGCAACTCCGTCACCGGTGGCTCCTTGGTCTCCTCCACCCGCATCACCCGCAACGTCACCTGCTCGCTCCAACCCCATTCGCCACCCGCGCCGGCGTGCATCCACACCTGATAGTCGCCCGGGGCGAGGCCTTCGGGCACGGTGAACGAGACGCTGTACTTGTCGGCCTCCTCTACATCCGCCCAGACGCCAGGGCGCCCCGGGAGGGCCACGTAGACGAACGCCTCGACCCCGTCGGGACGGCGTGTAAGGTTGCGGCCAAACAGGCGTACCGCGTCGCCGGGCGCGGCGGAATTCGGGAAACACCACCACGGCGGGGGCGCGTTCAAGACGATGGGCAGGGACCCCCCGGCCGCGTTCTTCACCCACACTACGAACGGCCCGGCATGGGCTTTCTCCGGCAGGGTCGCCGCCAGATAGTGGGGCGTGGCGAACTGCACGCGCACCGGCCACGCCTGGCCGGCCGCATTCTTGTCGCTGACGCCCCACACCATGAGATTGGTCGTGAGATTGTCGCCAACAACAAAGAAGGTCTCGTCCGGTCCGGCCTCGGCGCTGTGTTCACCGATCACTGGCGCGCCGGTCCCGGTCGGCACCGAGGGCGGCTGAAACACGCCGCCGGGAATATCCGGTGGCAGCGGTTTGGGTCCGGCAGCGATGGCGGCCAACGCGGCCGCGACAACCAACGCGATTGACTTGTTCATCCTGAATCCTCGACGACGGTCGCGACTGTAAAGACTGACGACTGAAATCACAATCCGGGAATCGCTCCAGCTCCTGCCGGGAAAACAAACAGACAAGGCCACGCTGTGCATGCCACGCCGGACACGTGTCCTTATAACGGACATTGCATTCTGCCGAACCGGCGGTATCCTTGCACCAGGAATCAGCGACGGGAACTGCACCCGTGAACGCCAGCCGCACGGGAATCGTTCACAGGTGATTGTTTTCCAAGGCCGCGGATGGTTTGGAGCAGCGAAAATATCCAATGAGACCCGACATCAGCCTCAGCCGGAAGGTGGCCATGGGCTTTGCCCTGGCGCTACTGGCGTTGATTGTCATCGGGCTAATTTCCTATCGCAGCATGGTTCAATATGCCGAGTCGTCCGATATCGTCGCCCGCTCCCACCAGATCATTGCCAAGCTCGAAGCCACGCTGGGCGATCTGGCCAACGCCGAAAGCGAAGTGCGCGGTTATGCCATCACCAACCAGGACCCGTATCTCGAACGGTATCGTCGGTACGCCAATGAAGTGGAAGAAGACATGGAACAGTTGCATCTGCTGGCACTGGACGCCAACGTCCGGCAGCGTCTGCCGGAACTCGAACGCCTGATCCGGCAACGTCTGGCCCGTCTTCAAACAAGCATCGAAACACGCCAGATGGGCGGTTTCGAGGCGGTCGTAAAAGCCGCGGGTCGGGGCAAGGCCATGATGGATGAGGTGCGCCAAGCGGTGGATGAAACGGAGGACATGGAGAACAAACTGCTGGAGGAACGCCACCGGTTTGAGAGATCGCTGGCGTTTCGCACCACCAGCGTCGTCATCTTCGGCAGTTTGTTTGCCGTGCTCGTGGCCGCCGCAAGCACCATCATCCTGACCACAGGCATCAAACACCGGGAACGTCTGGAAAAAGAAGTCTTGGAAATCAGCGAACGGGAGAGACAACGAATCGGCCGGGACCTGCACGACGGCCTGTGCCAACGACTCACCGGCATCGCCCTGTTCAGTCACAGCCTGCAACAGAAGCTGGCAACCCAATCGATCGCCGAGGCCGATGAAGCGGCGCGTGTCACAAGCCTGATCAACAGCAGTATTGAGGACGCGCGCCAGCTCACTCGCGGATTGCACCCGGTGCCCGATGATCCCATGGGATTAATGATCGCGTTGAGGGAACTGGTTATCAACATCCAGACCCTGAGCAAGGTCGTCTGTCGCTT
>CAZAAF010000640.1:0-1825 GCA_964482575.1 uncultured Verrucomicrobiota bacterium
CGTCCATCGTGGCGCGCAGCATGCCGAGTTGCTCGTCGATGCGGGCGATCTCCTCGATATGCTCATTTGCCGTTGAGGCCGGGATGCTCAGGGCCGGCGCATCTAGCTTCCGATCGTGGATCTCTCTGCCCCATCGGCGCATGGCTTCCTGCACGTCCTTCGGCACGCGCGGATCGTGGGCGATGAACCAGAGCCAGCCTTTCTGGTAGGTCTCGTGCTCGCGGAGGATTTCGCGCCGGCGCTCGTAGGAGCCGTCGGGGTAATCATGGTTGCGGCCGATGTTGTCGGTGCTCATCGGTCCGTGGTTGTTGGTGTCCGTCTTGTGGTTCGGGATCGGGTCGAACTTCTCGAACGTTTCGCGCCAGCCTGCTTCAAAAATGCGCAGCAACAGCGCGTACTGCTTGACGTCGTACCCCTTTGGTTTGGGAAGCTCGATGCGGTTTCGCGGATCGTCCGTCAGGCACATGCGGTAGCAGTACGCTTGCACGCGTTTGTCGCCCGCGCCAAACACGCCGGGCGGTTCGGTGCTGATGCGGGGCAGCACGCCGCTCGCCGGGTCGCCCGGCACGACGTAGGGACTGAGGGGCGTCTTGAA
Organism: uncultured Verrucomicrobiota bacterium; assembly: GCA_964482575.1. Classification (GTDB taxonomy): domain Bacteria; phylum Verrucomicrobiota; class Verrucomicrobiia; order CAIQCK01; family CAIQCK01; genus CAIQCK01. Next base: position 596 of record CAZAAF010000640.1, read on the forward strand.
GACGACGAAATGATGCCGGTGGTGCAGCACGCCGGTCTGCACGCCGTTCGAGGGCTCGCCATAAACGTTTTGGGCCTCGCGTCCGACGTGATACTCCACGCCCGCCGCCGCCATCAGGTCGCCCTCATAGGTGGCATCAATGAACATCTTCCCCGCGTAGGTCTTCCGGCTGAGGGTGGTGATGGAAACGACCCGCGCACCGTCCTTTTTCACGCCGTGGGCGCGGTCGAGCCATTCGTTGCGGCGGACGGGGATCTTGAACTCGCGGATGTAATCCTCGAACACCTGTTCCGCGACATGCGGCTCGAAAATCCACATCGTGCGCTGGTCGCCATCAATCGCGGGCGTGCCCTGGCCCTTGTTGCCGTATTCCTCCTTCTTCTGCCAACGCCACGCCGCCGCGGTGTCGTAATGCTTCCAGACGCGATGGTAGAAATCGCGCGACAACCCGCCGATGACGGCCTTGTTGCCCGTGTCGGTGAACCCCAGCCCACCGCTGGAGAGGCCGCCGAGATGCTTGTCTGGGCAAACGATAATGACCGACTTGCCCATCTTCTTCGCCTGCACGGCGGCGATCACGCCCGCCGACGTGCCGCCATACACCACAAGGTCATAGTCGGCAGCGTGAACGGGAAACCCCAGGAATGGGAGGAGAGCCAGGACGAGCCATCGTGAACGGATTCTCATGGCTTCCGGTTTTGCCATTCCAAAACCTGTTTGTCCATGAGTAACCGCTCCCGGAGCCTGGGATAATTCACCTGTTGCACCGGCACCTGATCGTCCAGCGCCAGGCACGCCGCGGTGGCGGCGCTCTGGCTGGTCACCATGAACACCGGCTCCATGCGGATGCTGCTGAAGGCGGTGTGGCTCGCCGAGAGCGCGAAGGTGACGAAGAGATTGGAGCCCTCGTCCGCGCGCGGCACGATGGCGCCGTAGCCGATGGGGTAGGGTGGCGCGCCGTCCCGCCCGGTGGCCGTCTTGCCCTCGCGGGTGACGACGCCGTCCCTGACGATGCGGCGGATTTCATGCGTGTCGGTGCCGTAAGACCCGAGCCCGATGGAGGCGGGCGCGACCTGGCGGCCAAAGGTGTGGTGTTCGGTCATTACCAGGTCGCTGACCATGCGGCGGGCTTCGCGGATGTAGAGCTGGTGCGGCCAGCCGCCGTTGTCGGTGAACTCATCGCGGGGCAGGCCGAAGCGTTGCATCTCCCCGCGCACCTTCGCCGGCACG
>CAZAAF010000640.1:1835-2535 GCA_964482575.1 uncultured Verrucomicrobiota bacterium
CCGGCACGCGCGGGGCGGTGGCGAGGAAGTGCAGCAGGCCGCGATGGTAGTTCTCGTGTTCCCGTGCGATTTGTTCGCGGCGCGCATAGCTTGCTTCCGGCCATTCCCAGCTCGCGCCCGGCAGGTTGCCGCCAAAGGTGGCGGTGTTGAAATCCCATTTCCCATTCGGCAACGGGTCGTGTTTGGCGAACCAGCGCAGGTCCATGTCGTCGCCCATGGCCTGGCAGCCGGCGATGAAGCGCGCCACGAGTTCATAGCGTTTCGGGTCATAGCCCGGGGGCGGTGCGATGGGAATCCGTTGGGGGACGTTGGTGGTGAGGCAGAGCCGGAAACAATAGGCCTGCACCCCGGGCGCGGGGTCGCCGGGCGTGCCGGATTGGCCCTCCTGCACGAGCGGGAGCAGGCCGCTCTCGGGATGGCCGGGCACGTCGTAGGGATCCAGCGGCAGGTCCCGGTCCCACACGCCCTGGCCGCCGGGGACGCGGCCGGTCGGCCCGGGTTTGAGGTGGTTCGTGCGCGGCTTGTATTTGTCGGCATAATGGATGCCGTTGTAGGTCTCACCGTATTTCGTGTTGCCCTCGCGCTGGAGGGTGTAGCGGACGCCGGCTTTCGCCATCAGGTCGCCCTCGTAGGTGGCGTCGATGAACACTTTCGCACGGAACAGCACGCCATCTTCGGTGAGCATCTCGACGATTCGCGC
>CAZAAF010000641.1:0-2533 GCA_964482575.1 uncultured Verrucomicrobiota bacterium
GACCTGGTAGTTGGCGTCGCGCGCCGACGCCACCGGCAGCGCCAGCAAGCCCGCCAGAAGAAGGGTCGTCGGTTTCACGGGTGACTCACTTCCTGTTCGCGGCGGTTTTCCCGGCGTGGGCGAGGATGGCCTTGCGCATGGCGTCGCCCGCTTCCTTCGAAATGCGGTGCGTGCTCGGCGGATCGTTGAAAATCTCCTTCGTGCCGGGAATGGCATTGTAGGCGGCATAGACGCTCGTCGGCGCGCACGTCGTGTCGATGAACCCGACTGTGAGGATGCCCGAGGCCTTCGCGCGCGTGACAAAATTCACCGCGTCGAAATACCGGACGGCCTCGACCACTTTCGGGTCGGGCTTTTCGTTGGTGGCAATGAAATGAGGCCAGCCGTTGATGCGCCCGACGGTGCAGCCGGTGTGATCGCAGCCCGCCGGCACGCCCGCGGCGAAGAACGTCACGCGCGGGTCGAGCCCCGCCGCGACCAGCGATTGATAGCCGCCCTGGCTGCCGCCGTGGACAATGACGACGTGGCCGTCCCATTCGGGTTGCGACGTCAGGAAATCCAGCCCGCGCACCAGTCGCAGGAACATGCCGAGGAAATACACCGTCTCGCGCGATTCGCGGCCGCGTGTGCTGTAGCCTTTCAGGTCGCCGTCGGCGATCTGCTTGTAAAACTCGTCCGGTTTGCCGTTGGGCAGGCCGTGGGCGTTGATGTCCATGGCCAGGAAACCCTGCCCGGCCCAGCCCGCCGCGCCGCCGAGGCTGGAACTGCGCACGCCCGCGCCGTGAACCAGCAGGATCACCGGCAGGCTCTTCGACTTCGCGCCGATGGGCCGCGCGAAATAGCCCGACACCGGCGCGCCGACGCAGTCGGCCTGCAGGTCGAAGCACTCCACCTCTTTTACCGGCGACTTCACTGGCGTCAGGCGCGGGTTGACCGGCACGGCGGCGAGCTTCTTCTTCTGCGCCGCCCAGAACGCGTCGAAATCCGCGGGCACCGGCATGCTCGGTTTGATTTGCAGCGGATCAATCGCCGCGCCGCCGAGCGCGATGCGCGTGAGTTTGTTGGGCCCGTTGAACGACGCGCGGCACTGGAGGAACCCCGGCTCGTTGAGCTTGCCGGTAACGGTGGCGCAGCCGCCGGCGAGCTTGATCTTGCCGTTGGTGGTGGGCGGCACGCCGTCCTTGGAAATCATCCAGCTCACCTCGGCGTTGTTCACCGGTTCCTTGTCGAGCGCCAGCTTGAGGGTGTACGTGACGGTCTCGCCCTGCTTGTAAATCGCGTCCGGCCGGTCGGGGGTGACCGAGAGGACGTAGTTGGTGGAGGGGTCGGCGGCTTGCGCGCCCAGGGCGATCCAGAGCGCGGCGAGACCGGGGAGAAGACGGCGCAGTGTGGAAGAGTTCATGACACGATTTCTGGCGCGAGACGGCGCGCAAGGCAAGCGCATTCCTGCGGATACTACCAAGGGTGGAGTATTTGGTGCTTTACTCCCGCACCACACCGGCCCAGTTTTTCCGCCTGTCATCATCATGAAACCGCTCCACCTACTGCTCCTCGCACTTCTGGCCTTGGTCCCGTCCGCCGGGGCGCGCGCCGCCGCGCTGCCCAACGTGGTCATCATCCTCTGCGACGACCTTGGGTACGCCGACCTCGGCTGTTTTGGCGCGAAAGGCTACACGACGCCCCGGCTTGACCGCATGGCGGGACAGGGCGTGCGGTTCACCAACTTCCATGTCGCGCAGCCCGTCTGCTCGGCGTCGCGCGCGGGGTTATTGACCGGCTGCTACCCGAACCGCATCGGCATCCACGGCGCGCTCGGCCCGCGCAACACGCACGGCCTCGCCGCTGGCGAGATGACGCTGGCCCAACTCGTGAAACAGAAAGGGTACGCGACGGGCATGGCGGGCAAGTGGCACGTGGGGCATTACACGCAGTTCCTGCCGACGCATCACGGCTTCGACGAGTACCTCGGTCTGCCGTACTCGAACGACATGTGGCCGTTCCATCCCGAGGCGAAACCCGGCGCGTTCCCGCCGCTGCCGATGATCGAGGGCGATCAGCCGGTCAAGGTCGGCCTCGACCACAAGGATCAGGAACAGCTCACGACGCAATACACCGGGCGCGCCGTGCGGTTCATCGAGAAGAACAAGGACCGCCCGTTTTTCTTCTACCTCGCGCACAGCATGCCGCACGTGCCGCTGCACGTCAGCGACAAGTACCGCGGCAAAAGTGCGCGCGGGCTGTTCGGCGATGTGATTGAGGAAATCGATTGGTCGGTGGGGCAGGTGCTCGACGCGCTGGAGCGTTGCGGCGTGGCGGAGAACACGTGGGTCATTTTCACCAGCGACAACGGTCCGTGGCTCAGCTATGGCGACCACGCCGGCTCGGCGTATCCGTTGCGCGAGGGGAAGGGGACGTGCTGGGAGGGCGGCACGCGCGTGCCGTGCATCATGCGATGGCCGGCGAAGCTCGCGGCGGGCCGCACCAGTGACGCGATGTTCATGACCATTGACCTGTTGCCGACCCTCGCGGCACT
>CAZAAF010000642.1:0-2521 GCA_964482575.1 uncultured Verrucomicrobiota bacterium
CATGCCGCCGCCACGCAGGCCACGTTCGACCGGCCGGGCGACTACATCCTGCGACTGGTGGCCGACGACGGCCAGCTTTGGACCAGCGCCCACGTGACGGTCCACATACTCCCGACCGGCATGTCGGTGGTGACAGCATGGGAGTTCAACAAGAACCTCGACAAGGAAGGCTGGACCGAGGTCAACCCCGGCACGCGCACCCAGCGTTGGATCGACCCGCTCCGGCCCGACCCGGTCTGGGCTACGAAGTCGGACCCCGTGAAACTCGTGGCGGGCGGTTACTACGTCGTCGCCATCGACTCCAGCGCCGACGCCCATCTCCTCTCGCCCGATCATCTGAACCTCGCCCTCAGCGGCAAGGAGACGCTCGTGCTCCGGCTCCAGAACCGCACGCCGGCTGCTGAAATGCGCATCCGCTACACCACCGAGTCCGACCCCGACTGGGCCAACGCGAAAACCCAGACCTTCGCCGTCGTCCCCAACGATCCGCAATGCCGGACGTACACGGTAAAGCTCGCCGCCGGCTCAACCGGTCCCATCCGCCTGCGTCAACTCCGCCTGGATCTGGCCACCGGCCAACCCCTGACCGGCACGTGTCGCGTCGATTATATTTGGATTACGTCGTCATCTGCAGGCAACCACAGCGCAGGGAAATGAGTAGCAGCACTTGGTAGCCCACCACTCCCCCGTGATCGCCGTCCACGCCGCGATTGCGCTGCAGACGGTAGTCCAGCGGCCTATTTTTTGTAAATCGGCGCGGGCCACGCACCACACTGCGGCGACGTTGGGCGCTTGATGGCAGGCGTTTTCATGGGGACGGAGAGATGGACGGACGAGATTGGCGTTCCGCACTGTTGTGTTGCAAGCGGTCAGTTCGGATGTTTCAATAAGAGCGAGGTTGGTTATGAAAAAGTCCCTCCGAATTCTCCTCGAACTATTCGGGCCATCATTTTTTATGGGAATCATGATGGCGATCACTGCTTGGCACAATTACAAGCTCCATGGCGGCCCCACAGCGCCAGTTCAAACCCTGGTCGATCCCCCACATTATTTGATAATCTTCATAAACGCTCTTGAAGTTTTCTTTATTCCGTCAGTGTTCTATACACTTCTGATGGAAGCCGCTTACCGGCACGGACTACGGCGGCGCTCGTATCGGTGCATTTTATTTTCAGCGTTCTTTGTTATGCTTAGCTTTATTGCGCTTGCTGTGTGCGTTGCGCTTCTTGGGAGCAACATACACCTTCTGTTGGACAGGGAAACCCGTGTTCTTTTCGCTGTCGGAGCGGGAGTGGGGCTTATAATTGGGGTAATCCTCCACTTGTCTGAGCCTCGCGAAGGAAAAACGCTATCGGAGTAGTTTTGTCCGAGCCAACCGCTGCATGCTTAAAAAGGGGGAAGCATTACACAAGCTCACGCTTTGGTATTTCAATGACCACCGTGCCCGGAGGTTTGCGATCCACCTCGTTGCATTTCCGAACCGCGTGAACGCGGAACTCCGAACGGGCTGAACCCGATCTTCCAGCCCGCCAACACTCAGCATTCCTCGAACCGGCTGAAAGCTGATGGCTGACAGCCGACCGCTTCCTCAAATCGTCTGCGACAGGTAGCCGCCGTCCACGCGAACATCCGTGCCGGTGACGAAACTGCTGGCCTTGGTGCTCGCCAAGAAGACGCACGCGCCCACCAGTTCCTGCGAATCGCCGAAGCGGCCCATGGGGGTGTGACCCCAGATTGCCTTGGTGCGCGCCGTGGGCGTGCCGTCGTCGTTGAAGAGCAGCTTGCGGTTCTGCTCGGCGGGGAAGAAGCCGGGCGTGATGGAGTTCACGCGAACGCCTTTCGTGGCCCACTCGCGGGCCAGGAACAACGTCAGGCTCACCACACCCGCCTTCGACGCGCTGTAAGTAACCACACGCGACAACGGCAGATGGGCGCTGACGCTGGCAATATTGATGATGCTGCCCTTGCCGCGCTGGCACATGGCCGGACCGAATTCCTGGCACGGCAGCAACGTGCCGCCGACAAGGTTGAGATCGAAGTTCGCGCGCCAGTCCTCCACCGTGATGCTCTCGAACGGGTGGTTGTCCGTGACGGTGACCTTCGGGTCATTGCCGCCGGCGGCGTTCACGAGAATCGTGGGCGCGCCGAGCGACGAAGCGATTTGCTTGTGGGCTTCCGCCAGGCTGGCGCGGGCGACGGCGTCCGCGGAGAAGAAAGCCGCCTGACCGCCCTTGCCGCGGATGGACTTGACGCGGGCTTCGCCCCGCTCCTGGTTGCGGCCGAGCACGGCGACCTTCGCGCCTGCCGCTGCCAAACCCTCAGCCAGTGCGCCACCCAGAACGCCCGTGGCTCCAATGACGACGGCGATTTCACCCTGCAGATCGAATAGATTCATGGTCGTTGTCCTCTCAAGTCCTTGTTGGTTTCAGGTTTTCTGAAGCATCCTGCGCCGGAAGTCAAGACGCGCGGCAGCCTTACGCCGGCTGGACCCACGCGTGCGTGTGCGCGCCCTTGTAGGCGG
>CAZAAF010000643.1:0-2506 GCA_964482575.1 uncultured Verrucomicrobiota bacterium
CAATATCCCGGCGGCAGTCCCGATGTGATGGCGTCGTCGGTCACCACGCCCCTGGAGCGGCAGTTTGGCCAGATTAGCGGGCTGACGATGATGACCTCGATCAGTTCCTTCGGCAACTCGGGCATCACCCTCCAGTTTGCCCTCGACCGGGACATTGACGCGGCGGCGGAGGACGTGCAGGAGGCCATCAACGCCGCCGGCGGCGTGCTGCCGAAGACGATGCCGAACCCGCCGACCTACAACAAGGTCAACCCCGCGGACACGCCGATCCTCACGCTGCAAATCACCTCCGACACGCTGCCGTTGGAAAAAGTCAACGACCTGACCGATACGGTGCTGGCGCAGAAGCTCAGCGAGGTCAGCGGCGTCGGCCTCGTGACGATCGAGGGCAACCAGAAGCCCGCCGTGCGCGTGCGGGTGAACCCCGCCGCCCTGGCCAATCTCAAGCTGGGCATGGAAGACGTTCGCTCGGCGCTGATTGCCAACAACGTCAACCAGCCGAAGGGCAACTTCGACGGGGATCGCCAGGAGTATTCCATCGGCTCGAACGACCAGATTTTTTCCGCGGCGGAATACAAGAACGTGATCATCGCCTACCAGAACGGCGCGCCCGTCCGGCTTCGCGACGTCGGCGAGGTGGTGGACAATGTCGAGAACGTGCAACTGGGCGGCTGGGTGGACGGCAAACCCAGCGTCATCCTTGACATCCAGCGCCAGCCGGGTGCGAACATCATCGAGACTGCCGACCGCGTGAAGGAGCTGCTGCCCAAACTGCGCGCGTCCATCCCGCCGTCGGTGAAGGTCTCCATTCTCACCGACCGCACCGAGACCATCCGCGCGTCCGTCGCGGACGTGCAGTTTACCATGATCCTGACGGTCGGCCTGGTGGTGATCTCGATTTTCGTTTTCCTGCGCAACTTCCGCGCCACTCTCATCCCCAGCGTGGCGCTGCCGTTGGCGATCGTCGGCACGTTCGGCGTGATGAAGCTCATCGGCTTCAGCCTCGACAACCTCTCGCTGATGGCACTCACGATTTCCACCGGCTTCGTCGTGGACGACGCCATCGTGATGATCGAGAACATCGTCCGCCACATCGAGGCGGGCGAGACGCCGATGGAGGCGGCGCTCAAGGGCGCCAAGCAGATTGGCTTCACGATCATCTCGCTGACCGTCTCGCTCATCGCCGTGTTCATCCCGCTGCTGTTCATGACCGGCATCGTGGGCCGGTTGTTCCGCGAGTTTGCGCTTACGTTGAGCATCGCGGTCGCCTGGTCGGCCATTGTGTCGCTGACGCTGACGCCGATGATGTGCGCGCGGATGCTGCGGCCGGAGCGTTCGGAGAAGCACGGCTGGTTTTTCCAGATGACCGAGCGGGCGTGGCAGGCATTGCTTCACAGCTACGATCACGGCCTGCAATGGGTGCTGAGGCACCAACTTTTTACCCTCTGGGTCGCCATCGGCACGCTCGTCGGCACGGTCTGGCTCTATCTCATCGTGCCCAAGGGGCTGCTGCCCCAGCAGGACACCGGTCTCATCCTCGGTGTCACGGATGCGGCGCAGACGATTTCCTTCAAGGCCATGTCCCACCGCCAGCGCGAGGTGGCCGACATTGTGCGCCAGGACCCCGATGTGGTGAGCGTGGCTTCGTTCGTCGGCGCAGGCACTGTCAACGCCACCGTCAACACCGGCCGCCTCTACATCAACCTCAAGCCGCGCGACGACCGCAAGGCCGGCGTCAACGAGATCATCGACCGGCTGCGCGAGGCGACGAAGGATGTCCAGGGCATCTCGCTGTTCATGCAGGCGGTGCAGGACGTGCAGATCGACAGCCGTGTCAGCCGAACGCAGTACCAGTACACCCTCCAGGACGCCGACGAAACCGAACTGGCGCGCTGGGCGCCGCGGTTGCTGGCGAAGCTGCGCAACTGCCCGGAACTGGTGGACGTGGCCTCCGACCAGCAGTCCGGCGGCATGCAACTGCATGTGGACGTGGATCGCGAACGCGCCTCGCAGTACAACGTGCTCGTGCAGGCGATTGACGACACGCTGTACGACGCCTTCGGCCAGCGGCAGGTGACGACCATCTTCACCCAGCTCACCCAGTATCGCGTGATTCTCGAGGCCCTGCCGCAGTTCCAGGCCCGGCCGGACGCGCTCGACAAGATTTACGTCAAGTCCACGACCGGCCAGATGGTGCCGTTGAAGGCGTTCGCCCGGCTGCGCACGGTGATGGCACCGCTGGCTATCGTGCACCAGGGCCAGTTCCCGGCGGTGACGCTCTCGTTCAACCTCAGTCCCGACAGCTCGCTGGGCGCGGCGGTGGAGGCCATCCAGAAGGCGGAAAAGGACATCCGCCTGCCCGAAACCGTGGTCACCAACTTCTCCGGCAGCGCGGCGGAATTCCGTTCGTCGCTGCAGAGCGAGCCGTTCCTGCTGCTGGCGGCCGTGGTCGTCATCTACATCGTGCTCGGCGTGCTCTACGAGAGCTACATCCATCCCATCACCA
>CAZAAF010000644.1:0-2483 GCA_964482575.1 uncultured Verrucomicrobiota bacterium
AACGTCAAGGCGAAGGGGGAGGACTCGCGCATCCCGACGACCTTCTTCACCCAGTTGATCGGCCTGGCGTTTGGCCTGGGTGAGAAACAGATGGGCCTGAACCGCCTGGTGATCCCGATGAAGCCCCTCGCGGCGGCTGCAGTCTAACGAAACAATTTGCCTAGCGGAGAGATTCCCATGGACAATACCAAAGAGAACGTTCGGATCGGATTCTACGTCTGTCATTGCGGCAGTAACATCGCCGCCACGGTGGACTGCCCCGAGGTCGCCAAATACGTCGGCCAACTGCCCAACGTCGCGCTCTCGCGCGACTACAAGTACATGTGTTCCGACCCGGGTCAGGAACTGATCCAGAAGGACATCAAGGAGTTCAAACTCAACCGCATCGTCGTGGCGTCCTGCTCGCCGCTGTTGCACGAGCACACGTTCCGCAACGCGACGGAGGCGGGCGGGTTGAATCCCTTCTTCTTCCACATGGTCAACATCCGCGAGCATGACTCGTGGGTCCACACCGACCGCGAGAAGGCCACCGAGAAGGCCAAGGCCCTCGCCAACGCCGCCATCAAGCGCGTCGCCCGGCACAGCGCCCTCGAGGTCAAGAAGGTCAGCATCCATCCCGACGTGCTCGTGGTGGGTGGCGGCATCGCGGGCATTCATGCCGCGATGACCCTGGCCAACGCCGGCAAGAAGGTCTACCTGGTCGAGCGCGAGGCCTCCATTGGCGGCCACATGGCGAAGTTCGACAAGACCTTCCCGACGCTGGACTGCGCCGCGTGCATCCTGACGCCGAAGATGTCGGAGGTCGGCAATCATCCGAACATCACGCTCTGGACCTATTCGGATGTGGCGAAGCTCGACGGTTACGTCGGCAACTTCACCGTCCAGGTCAAGCGCAAGCCGCGCTTCATCAACGAGGAGCTTTGCACCGGTTGCCAGGAGTGCATCTCGCACTGCGTCTTCAAGGAGCCGAAGTTCTCGGACGAATTCAACGAAGGGTTGGGCAAGCGCAAGCCGGTGTACATCCCGTTCCCGCAGGCGACCCCGCAGGTGGTGGTGATCGATCCCGAGGTCTGCCTCAACTTCAAGCGCGGCAAGAACCCGGACGGGTCCCCGGTCCTCAGCGACAAGTGCAAGAAGACCTGCGTCGAGGCGTGCGGTGAGAAGAAGGCGATCGACTTCAAGCAGGTGGAGACGACGGAGACGATCCAGGTCGGCACGATCGTTGTCGCCACGGGGTTCAAGACGTTCGAAGCCAAGCGGATTCCGCAATATGGCTACGGCAAGTTCCCCGGCGTCTATACGGCGCTGGAGATCGAGCGGCTCGTCAACGCGAGCGGCCCGACCGGCGGCCACGTGGTCATGCGCGACGGCAAGACCGAGCCGAAGTCCATCGGCATCATCCATTGCGTCGGCAGCCGTGACAAGAAGACCAACCGCTGGTGCTCGCGCGTCTGCTGCATGTACTCCCTGAAGCTGGCGCACCTGCTCAAGGAGCACACGGGCGCGGAGATTTACAACTTCTACATCGACATGCGCACGCCGGGCAAGGCGTACGAGGAATTCTACGACAAGCTGCTGGAGGAGGGCGTCCACTTCATCCGCGGCCGCGTCGGCGAAGTCACCGACTGGGCGTTTACGAAGGAGGAGGAAGGCAAGCTGGTCATTCGCGTGGAAGACACGCTGGCCAACGCCGTCCGCCGCATCCCGGTGGACATGGTGGTCCTTTCGACCGGTCTGGAGCCGCAGACCGATGCGCAGGATGTCCGCCGTCTGTTCAATATGAGCTGCGGCACGGAGGGCTTCTTCCTGGAGCGCCACCCGAAGCTCGCGCCGGTGAACACCTTCACCGACGGCATCTTCCTGGCGGGTGCCTGCCAGGGACCGAAGGATATTCCGGACGTGGTGGCCCAGGCGGGCGCCGCCGCCGCCGAGGCGATGGTGCTGATCGACAAGGGCTACGTCGAACAGGAGCCGAACACGGCGAAGATCCTGGAAGAGGAGTGCAGCGGCTGCAAGTCCTGCGTCCCGCTGTGCCCCTACACGGCCATTACGTTTGACGAGGTCAAGAAGAAGGCGAGCATCAACGAGGCCCTGTGCAAGGGCTGCGGCACGTGCGTCGCGAGCTGCCCCAGCGGCACGATCATCCAGAACCTCTTCGAAGACGAGGAGGTCTTCAGCGAGATCGAGGGCGTGCTGGCGATGAAGTAGGCCGCCCACGACGGAGGGTTTGACGGGACGGGCGGGGTTCCTCGGAATCCCGCCCGTTTCCTTTGAGACGGCGTCGTACTGTTGGCAGGATCGCCGCCATCGGGACGGCGTGGGGGATTCTCATTTCGATTGCAGTTGCGGCATATTTTATGCTGATGTTGCTTGTCGCAAGGACGTCGCTGTGTAATCTAGCAACCATGATGGTGAAGGTGTTTTATTTTTATCAACCGGTGGTGTGGTGTTGTCATGGCGCATAAACTGACAACATGCACATT
>CAZAAF010000645.1:0-834 GCA_964482575.1 uncultured Verrucomicrobiota bacterium
TGGATCACCCGTACGCCCGCGTGTTCGTGCCGGAGCGGGCGCTGACGCGCATCACGCCGGGGACCGAGGGAACGGCAACAGCCGACGGCGTGCCGCGCGAGTTCAAGGTGCGCGTGCGGACGGTTTCCAAGGAAGCCAGCTTCACCCCGTTTTACGCGTTGACGGATCGCGAGCGCGGCCGGCTGTCCTTCGCGGCAAAAATGGATTTGATCGAGCCGGAGGCACGCGAGTTGCCGGTCGGTCTGCCCATCACGGTGAAATTCGCGACGAAATAGCGGAGTGATGGAGTCATGGAGTAATGCAAGCGAATCCGCCACTCCAAAACCCCGCGGTTCCCTCCCTTCCATCATCCGCCGGCCCTGCCATCGAGGCGCACGGACTCACGCGGCGCTTCGGACACATGGTGGCGGTGGACGCCCTGGACCTGACGGTGGAGCGCGGACGCATCCACGGTTTCCTCGGTCCCAACGGTTCGGGCAAGACCACCACCCTCCGGATGCTTTGCGGGCTGCTGCGGCCCAGCGCCGGTACCGCGAAGGTGCTCGGCATGGACGTGGCGCACGAGGCCGAGGCCATTCGCCGCCAGATCGGCTACATGACCCAGCGGTTCTCGTTGTACGAAGACCTCACGGTGGTCGAGAACCTGGAGTTTGTCGCGGTCGTGCAGGGATTGCCGACCCGGAAACGCCGTCTCCGCGTGGACGAGCTGCTCGGCCGCTACGGGCTGGACAAGCGGCGCCGGCAGGTGGTCGGCACGCTCTCTGGTGGCGAGAAGCAACGGCTGGCGCTGGCCGCCGCCATTGTGGTGCTCTCGTTCTGGCTGAGCGCCTCGCT
>CAZAAF010000645.1:844-2468 GCA_964482575.1 uncultured Verrucomicrobiota bacterium
GGCCGCCGCCATCATGCACGAGCCGAAGATGCTCTTTCTCGACGAGCCGACCTCGGCCGTGGATCCCCAGAACCGGCGCGATTTTTGGGAGACGCTCTTCGACATCAGCGAGGACGGCACGACGATTCTCGTCAGCACGCATTACATGGACGAGGCCGAGCGTTGTCACAATCTTTCCATCCTCGACGTTGGCCGGCTGGCGGCCAGCGGCCCGCCGCGACGGCTGGCCGAGGCGCTCGGCAACCGCGTCGTCGAGCTGGAGACGCCCACGCCGCGCGAGGCGCAGTCCGCGCTGCACCGGGCGGCCGGCGTGTTGAGCGTGGCACAGATCGGGACGCATCTGCACATCCTTGTGGACGAGGGTGCGGGCGACCCCGTCGGCCTGGTGACGGCCGCGATGCGCGACACCGGGTTGAAGGGACGGGTGACCTCCGCGCAACCGGGGCTGGAGGATGTGTTTGTCGCGGTCACCATCGCCCGCCGCAAACGGGAGCCGGAGGGACGCGCTGCATGAACAGCCTCCGCCGCTTCTTTGCGATCCTGCTGAAGGAGTTCCGCCAGTTGAAGCGGGACCGGGTTTCGTTCGGCATGATCGTCATGATCCCGCTGATCCAGCTCACCATCTTCGGCTACGCCATCAACAGCGACGTGCGGCACATGCGCGCGGCGGTCAGCGACGAATCGCGAACGGATCTTTCGCGCGAGTTGATCGCCTTGGTCCGGCAGACGCAGGTGGTGGACATCGTTGCCACCGCGTCCGGGGCGCACGAACTGGAACAGTGGATCAAGGAAGGCCGCATTTCCGTCGGCATCGTCATCCCGTTCGACTATGCGCGTCGCGTGGAGCGGGGCGAGAACCCGCCGGCGCAACTGCTGGTGGATGGCAGCGACCCGATCGTCGGCCAGGCCGCGGTGCAATTGTCGCAATTGAGGCTGCCCGGCGTGAAGTCGTCCGCCACCTCGCGCAACCCCGCCGTGGAGGAACGCACCCGGTCGTATGCCACCGCCATCGTGCCGTTCAATGTGCCGCCGCTCTCGATTTCCTTTCCCGCATTCGAGGTCCGGCTCGATTACAACCCGGAACGCATCTCAGCCATCTCCATCGTGCCGGCGTTGCTTGGCGTGATCCTGACCATGACCATGGTGCTGTTCACGGCGGTAGCCATCGTCCGCGAACGCGAGCGCGGCACACTGGAAATGCTCATCACCACGCCGGTCCGGACGGCGGAATTGATGATCGGCAAGATCGTGCCGTATCTCGGCGTCGGGCTCGTGCAGATTACGATCATCCTCGGCCTCGGCGTCGTCCTCTTTCAGGTGCCCATCCGCGGGTCGCTGGTGGACCTTTACATCGCGGGCCTCGCCTTCATCGTCGCGAATCTGACAATGGGGCTGTTGATCTCGACCGTCGCACAAAACCAGTTCCAGGCGATGCAGCTCACGTTCTTCTTCTTTCTCCCGAGCATCCTGCTGTCCGGGTTCATGTTCCCGTTCGACGGTATGCCCGTGCCGGCGCAGTGGATCGGGGAGGCGCTGCCGCTGACGCATTTCAACCGTCTGTCGCGCGGCATCCTGCTGCGGGGAGGGACAATGGCCGACGTCGGCCGCGACCTATGGCCGCTGG